>DATBSH010000402.1:0-4131 GCA_036559885.1 Pyrinomonadaceae bacterium | reverse complement strand
GGAAGTGCGTTACGTGGGAAACCGCGGCCATCGTTTGTGGAGGCAGATCGATCTCAACGAAACGAACACCCTAGAAAACGGCTTTGCCAAAGAGTTTGCGCTGGCACAGCAAAACTTAACCGCAAACATCAACGCAGGGCGCGGACGTAATTTCCGCTACTTTGGACCGGGAACTGGCACTTTTCCACTGCCAATCATCCTGGCCAATTTCTCCGGAGTTAATCCCGCCAACGCTGCAGCTTGCGGTGGCTCTGGTCAGCCCTCGTGCGGAACCGGATCGACCGCGCTTTATGCAAGTTCATTGTTTGCAAACGCCACGTTTACAACGGCACTTAATCCATTGAATCCGAGCGTGCTCGGGTTCGCCGGCGTTTTGTCAGGCTCCACAAACAATAGTCTGTTCCGACCGAACAGAGATTTGGCCGGGTTACCAGCTAACTTCTTTAAGGTCAACCCGGATGTGCTGGGAGACCCGTTCCTCGTCGACAACGGCACGCAGACTTGGTATGACGCGTTCCAGATTGAGTTTCGACGCAGAATGTCGCATGGGCTACTTCTTCAGGGTAACTACACGTTCTCGAAGTCTCAGACAAACTTCTACAATAGCAGCTCGTCAGTGTTTAAGAACTACTTCTCACTGCACGACGTTTCTCTCGACAAGGGAATCGGGCCGTACGACATCACCCACAGCTTCAAGACCAACTTCATTTATGAATTCCCGTTCGGCCGCGGCCAGCGATGGCTGTCAGGGTCAAGCGGTCTAGTAAATGGATTCCTTGGCGGCTGGGGCTTTAACGGATCCATTCGTGTGCAGAGTGGCAACCCGGTTAACTTCGGGAACGTGCAGCTTGTTGGGATGACTCGAAAAGAGCTGCAAGACTTGATCGAAGTGCGGAAGGGTAATTCGACTGTGTTCTTCCTGCCCGAAGACGTGATAAGCAATACAGCAAAAGCCTTTGCTACAGGCTTTTCGACTACCACGAATCAACCTATTTTCACCAACGGCGCACCCACCGGTCGATTTATCGCTCCTGCCGGTTTCGGAAATTGCCAGCAACCCTATGCAGGCACCTGCGGTATCACGAACCTGGTACTAAAGGGACCGCGATTCGTGCGACCGGATCTCAGCATCGTGAAGAAGATCAAGTTCACGGAAAGCAACAACCTCGAGTTGCGCGCCGAGTTCTTGAATGCTTTCAATGCTCCTAACTTCATTATTGGAAATGCTGCAAACGATGTTAACGCAGGTCCATTGAGCGGCGTGATCAGCAATGCCTATCAGGATACTTCGACAACGAATGATCCCGGCGGCCGTCTGGTTCAGCTCGTCGTGAGGTGGAACTTCTAAGTCAAAGCAGTTAAACCAGTAACACGGCAGGAGAGCGGTTTCACCGCTCTCCTTTCGTTTGTAGCATATGAAACAATAATCCATGCCATGCCGTAAAAGTCTGGTCAGCGATGTTTCTTCCCTTATAATTTAGTCCTTACTCATGTTCTAATAAGCCGAAATAATTCTTTCAGAAGTGAAAGGCACCCATGAGCACTACCATCAAGCGTCACTCAGCCATCCTCGGTTCTCTTCTGGTTCTAATATGCATTTCAGTTGACGCCCAGGCTCAAAACAAGAACGTACCTTGGACAGAATGGTCCAAAAAGTACGCTGAAAAAGTTTTGACTGACTCTCCCTGGGCACAGACACAGGTCGATACCAACCTATCAGAGATGTTCTATTCGCCGACTTCACAAGGTGCAAATGCGCCTAACCGCAACACGCGCAGCGTCGAAGGTGCTGTGAACCAGGAAATGAAGCTCACTTATCACATCCGCTTTTTTTCGGCGCGCCCGATTAGACAAGCACTTACCCGTCTTTATCAGATCCAAAACCCGGAGGAGCAAAAGAACGATCGGTTGAAAACTTTTGCCGAGCTCGAGTCGAAGGATTCAATCATCCTCACGGTGACCTTTGAATCGCCTGACGGCCGGTTTTCTGGAAAGGTTATGCAAGCCTTTAACAGTGCTGTCACGGCGATTCTGAAAAATAAGACATACCTCGAACGAAACGACGGCTCGCGCCTGTTCTTATCTGAGTATGTCCCGCCGGGTCGCGACGGATTTGGGGCGAGATTTATCTTCGCTCGCGACGTTGAGGGAAAACCGTTCCTCGATCAAAATGCGCGTGAGGTCCGCTTCTTCTGTGAATACAACGAAGGGCTGATACTGAATATGCGCTTTAAAGTCTCCGACATGATCTACAACGGCCAACTTGAGTACTGATAAATGACGGCTCGGCTATTCCAGTCGTGAACCAACTTCCAGTTCTGAATCCCATCTGTTTACCACTTGATTTGTAGCGTGGTATCTGGAAAAATCTGCGCCAGCTCCAAAAAATTGGACGCTTTAGGAAGTACCAATCCTACAAATGAGGAGCCCTTATGAAACGAGCAGCGTGGGCGTGTGGCCTTCTCTTTGTTATTGCCGGGCTGTGTTCGGCACAGACGAAGCCATGGACCGAATGGTCAAAGAAAGACGTCGACAAGACTCTTAACGATTCGGCGTGGGGTCAAACTCAAGTCGAAGAGCGTGCTGAACAACCGAAGAATGTTGAGGCGGTTACCCAGGTTGCAGCACCACGAGCGGCTAACAAACAAATGGAGCGGGAGGGTGAGTCGGGCGAAGCCAAAGCCGTCGCCTCGATAAAATACCGCGTGCGCTTTCTATCGGCGAAACCAATCCGAGCGGCGTTCGCACGTAACCTTTTGTTGGCCCAGCAAGAAGCGACTGAAGAGCTTAAAACACAGCTTCAGACCTTCGTCGATCGTGACTTCTCCAGTTACATTGTCGTAGCAGTTTCCGTCGAAGTTGGCGATGAAAAGATGATTGGTCCGATCATGCGCGCATTTACGGCAGCAACAACCGAAGCCCTCCAGAATCAGGTCTATCTCGAGCGTAAAGACGGCAAACGGCTGCTTCTGATGGAATATCGACCTCCAACTCAGGATGGAATGGGCGCGAAGTTCGTTTTCAAACGATCGGTTGACGGGCAAGCATTCCTGGACAAAAACGACAACGTACGCTTCTTTGCTCAGTTGAATGAGAAGATGAAGGTTAACACACGCTACAAAGTGTCAGAGATGCTGTACGACGGCAGACTTGAGTATTAAGACGATAAGTTACATACATTCTTAATCCGTTTCCGCCCAACGCTGATGGAGCCTTTCATTATCCAAATACCGGTGTTCCGCTTTTATTCCGAGTATTCACACGCGGCTTAACCGAAATACTTGCCTTGGGCCTCTACTGCCGCAGCAGTGGCCCAGTTTCGGTAATTCATAACGGGAACAGTACGGAAGCTCCAACGGCTTCCTGACCTTTCACCTGATCACAAGCAGGAGTCTCCCCATGACCCGCTTAGATCGGCGCTCCTTTCTTTTACTTGCCCCCGGTTCGCTGGCTACCCTGGCGACATTCCGCAAAAGTGCGTGGGCCCATCGTCTTTACTCCGCACTCGTTCAGCAGCCAAAGAGAACCTGCTGGCTTGACGTCTGTGCAGCCTTCATCGTCGAAGACCCTGAGCTGGATATTCACTCGGAGATCGTTCTAACTTCCGATTCGTTCGTCGGCCAAAAGGGTTTCGCCGACGGCGCAGATGCGACTGACTACGAAATCTATCTGTATGACGCTGATGGCACCGCGATAGGCACCGATGGAGTGGCTCGACGTCTTACCGTTCCTGCTATGCAAACAACAGTGCTCAAGACTAGCGAGCTGCTCGGCGCGAGAAAAACTTTCTGGGGTGGCTTGAAAGTTCGACTTCGTCCCAGTTGCCGCGAAACGATGCACGCCAGCGATCTGTTCAGCTCAGCTTTCGTGAGATGGCAAACTCCTCAATCGTTCGACAACGTTCACGCGAATCCGGATCCATTGGAGTGGCAGAAACCAGACAGTTTTTTCTATTCGATGCCGTTTCCGCAGCTTGATACATATGAAGGGTTGTTCAGCTTGTTCAATCCGTACGGAATGCGCAGTAAGGGCGCAATCACACTCTATGATCAACTCGGAGCAGCGGTGGACCAAGTCCCTTACGATCTAGCACCACACTCATCCTTACTTTTGGACCTGCGTCAGGGCTCA
>DATBSH010000401.1:0-15850 GCA_036559885.1 Pyrinomonadaceae bacterium | reverse complement strand
TGTTATTGCAATGCGCTGTACTTTACCAGATGGGTCGGAATTTTAAAATAGAGGCAGATCCACCGATTTCCACAGATTTACACAGATTTCTATTTCGGATTTCGGAATGCGGATTTCGGATTTTCTCTTCCGCGAGGTACGGCTCCGCTTTGAACGGTTCTGGTAAGCCAGAACGTTAATGAGACCAAGTCCGAAATCCGCATTCCGAAATCCGAAATAGAATCTGTGTAATCTGTGTAATCTGTGGATACTCTTTCTTATCCTAACTTCAGCTCCACTGAATCGTCGACTTTGACTTGCCCCGGCACAATAACGCTCGCATAGATGCCGAGATTTTGGTCGGCATCTTTTACGATTGTTCGTAACACGCTCGGATCCTTCGGCAACCCTGTCTGTGCGTGAATTGTCATTCCACAGCGCACGGTGGGAATCCTGCATTGAACCTGTGCAGTACCGATCTCAAATCTTTGCAAGCCCCAGTCTGCTTCAAGCAAACCTGATAGCTGACTTTCGATTAGAAAGTTAGGACGGAAGCGACGTGGGTCCCAGATCGCTTCTGGATTCAGTCGTTTCATCATTTCCAGCGATGATGTTGTTAGAAGATGTAGAGGAAAGGCGTCAAAGTATGTTCCAGGAGGTGAGGTGAACTCCATCAGTTCCGGCGGCAGCGTTGAAATGTCGGGAACAGGTTCATTCGGTTCACGACTAAACATCTCTCGTAATTCGGCGTTCGCACTGCCAAACCTTGCCAGGGTAGGTAACGCTGCGCGCATCGGTCGCAACTTCGCCAGTTTACCGAAGACTCGAGCAGCTTTGCTCTTGCGTCGATAGTGTTCGAGATCATTCGCAGGTAAACGTGGCCAGAGCGTAACGGGCTTGCCAAGCAAATCCGAGAGTCGCTGATTCACATCTTCTGCATCGCTTGCGGTCGTCGTGCCGTCGGGAAAGGTGATATCAACTTGCGGGATAGATTCATCGACAGGTTCTGAGCGAAAGCGTGCGGAGCATTGCATCAGCAGAGGAAAGCGCTTGCCGTTGGTGATCTCTCCGGTAGTTTCGTCGCGTAGAGCCCAGCCACGGTCGGCGGGAATGCCAAGGGACCCCAGCGTGCACGAGTTGCGTTGCTCGCCGGCCATCGACTTCACTGGATAGCGCCAGATTTCTCTAATCGTTCCGATGCGCACGTCTTCAGCCTCCTTCAGACGCAGATTAACGCAGAGCAACGCAGATTAGATTGTTGGTTAACTGGGCGGGCGACTAACGTACCTATTATTCTGATCCGTGTTCATCAACGCAACCTGCGGCTAATACTTCTTCACCTCTAGCGCTCGAATTGTTATTATGCGCAGCCGCAAGCCTTCATCTTTTTCAAGCGCAAAAGTAAAGGAGTCCACCTCAATGTTCAAGACGTTCAGTGCGTCTCGCAGGAGCGCTATTCTCTGTCTCATTCTCTCGTTTGGTCTCACGGGGACCTCAGCTTGGGCACAAACAGGTCAAGCGACACCTGCACAAGCGCCGACAAAAGAAACGGATCCATTCAAATCACTGGAGTGGCGAAGCATTGGTCCGTATCGAGGCGGTCGTGTCACGGCGGTAGCCGGCGTCGCATCGCAGCCAATGGTTTTTTACTTTGGCGCAACTGGCGGTGGCGTCTGGAAGAGTACAGACGGAGGAATGAATTGGGAACCGATCAGTGACGGCTCTGTTTTCGGTACTGGTTCGGTTGGCGCGATTGGTTTGTCAGATTCCGATCCGAACACAATTTATGTTGGCATGGGGGAATCGCCGATCCGCGGAAACGTTTCCCATGGTGACGGTGTCTACAAATCGACTGACGGCGGCAAGACGTGGAAGCACGTCGGATTGGAAGACACACGCCAAATTGGACGAGTGCGCGTACATCCAAAGAATCCTGACATCGTGTACGTGGCTGCGCTTGGTCACGTTTGGGCGCCGAATGATCAGCGAGGCGTGTTTCGTTCAAAGGATGGCGGCAAGACCTGGGAAAAGATTCTGAGTCGCGGAAACAAGGCCGGTGCAATTGATCTGGTTTTGGATCCGACGAACCCCAACACGATGTACGCAGGATTCTGGGAGGTCTATCGCAAACCGTGGACGCTTGAGAGTGGTGGACCAGGCGGCGGCATATTCAAATCAACTGACGGTGGCGACACGTGGACAGAACTGACTCGCAATCCTGGAATGGCGAAAGGTATCGTGGGCAAGATCGGTATTACGGTGTCGCCCGCAAATCCGGACCGAGTGTGGGCGATTGTGGAAGCAGAGGATGGCGGCGTGTTTCGTTCCGACAATGCCGGTCGCACTTGGACCAAACTCAACGAAGAGCGGCGACTGCGTCAGCGGGCCTGGTATTACACGCGCATCTATGCTGACCCAAAGAATCCTGACACGGTTTACGTTCTGAACACAGGCTTCTATCGATCGAATGATGGCGGACGAACGTTTACGGGTATTCAGGTACCACACGGCGACAATCACGATTTGTGGATCGCTCCTGACGATCCCAACCGGATGATTGAAAGCAATGATGGTGGCGCAAATGTTTCTTTCAACGGAGGAAAGAGTTGGACGGAGGAAGATCAGCCGACAGCGCAGTTTTATAGAGTCGCAACTGATAACGATTTTCCCTACCACATCTACGGTGCGCAACAGGACAACTCGACGGTTCGCATTGCCAGCCGGACAACAGCAGGAGGCATTACCGAACGCGACTGGTTTGACGTTGGTGGTGGAGAGTCGGGCTGGATCGCTCCCTCGCCCAAGGATTCACTGATCGTTTTTGCCGGTTCGTACGGCGGTCTCACGACTCGTTACGATAACCACACCGGTCAGCTGCGTGACATCAATCCGTATCCGAACAATCCGATGGGTGGCGGGGCCGACGCGTCAAAGTACCGTTTTCAGTGGAACTTCCCAATCGTTTTTTCACCGCACGATCCGAACACCCTCTACGTGGGAGCAAATGTTCTCTTTAAGTCTGTAAACGAGGGGCAAAGCTGGGAGGTTATCAGTCCTGACCTGACTCGCAACGATAAATCGAAACAAGGCCCCTCTGGTGGTCCAATTACGAAAGACAACACGAGCGTTGAATACTACGACACCATCTTCACCGTGATGGAATCGCCGCTCCAGGCCGGAGTGATCTGGGTAGGGGCGGACGATGGTGTGGTTTCGTTGACGCGCGATGGCGGTAAGAACTGGTCAACTGTAACTCCGCCACAGAGCATCATGCCTGAATGGATCCAGATCAACTCGATCGAAGCTTCACCACATGATCCTGCGACGGCTTACGTTGCGGCCACGATGTACAAGTGGGACGACTATCGGCCGTATCTCTACAAAACAACTGATTACGGGCGTACGTGGACGAAAATCACTACAGGAATTCCAGATATGGCATTCACCCGCGTTATTCGGGAGGATCCCAATAAGCGTGGATTGCTTTACGCGGGTACAGAGACCGGCATGTACGTTTCATTTGATAGCGGCGAGCGCTGGCAACCGTTTCAGTTCAATTTGCCCGTAGTGCCGATCACCGACCTCGCGGTGCACAAGCGCGAGCGAGAGCTGGTTGCTGCTACACAAGGCCGATCGTTTTGGATCTTTGATGACCTTCCGTTGCTGCATCAGATTATGGACGCTGGTGGGTTCAAAGCGGCTGCAGAAGCGAATCTCTTCAAACCGAAGGAAGCTTACCGCCTGCCCGGTGGAGGCGGTGGTCCATTACCGGCAACTGCGACAATCGGACGGAATCCGGCGCCCGGCGTTGTGGTTTATTACTACTTTAAAGCGAAACCGTCAGGTGATGTTGAACTCGAGTTTTTCGACACAGCAGGAAAATCGATTCGTAAGTTTACCGGCCGCGCTGAAAGACCGGGTGCGACAACAAGCACCAGTGCGGGTGCTGCGCCGGAGGCTGGCGGCGGCGGTGAAGGTGGAGGCTTTGGGGGCGGCCCACCAGCCCGCGTGTCAATGGAGGTTGGATTGAATCGTTTTGTTTGGGACTTGAGATATGCGGAAGCGGCCAGGTTTCCTGGAATGATTCTGTGGGCAGGTGAAACACGGGGACCGAAAGTTCCGCCCGGCACGTATCAAGTCAAACTCACTGTCGATGGCAAGACGTACACGCAGAATTTCGAAGTGAAAGCTGATCCTCGTCTCACAGCCACACCTGCTGACTACGCAAGACAGTTGGAGTTAGGTTTGAAAATTCGCGACAAGTTGACTGAGACACACAACGCTATCATTCAAATTAGAGACGTGCGTAAGCAGGTTGAAGATTTGTTAAAGCGAGTTGCCGGTCAACCCAACTTCAAGGTTATCAACGATGCTGGTTCTGCGCTCAATAAGAACCTGACGACAATTGAGGAAGCTCTTTATCAAACGAAGAATCAGAGCAACCAGGACCCGCTTAACTTCCCGATTCGACTGAACAACAAGTTGGCGGCTTTAGGTGGTGTAGTTGGTAATACCGAATCGGCGCCGACTGCGCAGTCGTATGTTGTTTACGATGAAGTTACAGGTGCTATCGATGTTCAATTGCAACGTTTGTCTCAAATCATGAAGACAGATGTGCCTGCATTCAACCAGCTGGTGAGGGAACAGAATATTCCGGCCGTGGTCGTAAAGCCGTCTCAGTAACCGAACAAAAGAACATCCACAGATTACACAGATTACGCAGATTCTGATGTCCGATACGCTTTAGCTTGTCGCTTCGCACGGAAGATCCAACTCTCCATTTTGCTGGGATCGTTGAATCTGATGAACCATGACGACAAGCTAAAGCGTATCGGACATCAGAATCTGCGTAATCTGTGGATGTTCTTTATTTCAGTGTGTAAAATCGTTGTCGGAAGTCATTCCTGAACGGGAGCTAAGTGAACGCCACGCAAACCCCTGTCACAGCTAAACAAATCGCCGAAAAAACTGAAGCCGTTCTCACTGGAGCTGAATCGACAGTCATCACCGACGTCTCACATGATTCGCGTCGAGTTGGACAGGGCGCGTTATTTGTTGCCGTGTCCGGCGCTTTATTCGATGCGCACAAGTTCATTCCGCAGGTTATGGAGGCGGAGGCTGCCGGCGTCATCTCCGAGCGAGTGGCACCTGACTCTTTTGGTGGAATCTGGCTTCAGGTAGCAAACGTCCGCCGCGCGATGCCAATAGCTGCTGCGGAAGTTCATCATCACCCTTCACACGAACTTAACCTCGTCGGTATCACAGGCACGAATGGCAAAACCACAACCGCGTACCTGGTTGCTTCAATTCCTGAAACTGCCGGCGAACCGGTAGCGATGACTGGGACCGTCGAATATCGACTTGGCAAGCAGCGATTCAAAGCAGATAGAACTACGCCCGAAGCTTCTGACATGCAGCGATTGCTCAGACAGGCAGTAGAAATCGGTTGTCGCACTGCCGTGATGGAATGTTCCTCGCAAGCGATGGACTTCCACCGTTGCGATGAACTGGAATACGCAGTGGCAGTTTTCACCAACCTTACGCGCGACCATCTCGATTACCACAAGACGATGGAGAATTATTGGTACGCGAAACAAAGACTGTTCGATGGGCGTTTAGGATCTCGTCCGAAGACTTCAGTTATCAATGTTGATGACCCTTACGGGCGCGAATTAGCAGAATCGCTGCGCAAAGAGGGTTTGCACGTTATCCGTTATGCAGTCCAAGCCGAAGCTGAAGTAACCGCGCGTAATCCACAGTTTTCTCTGGATGGTATGGTGTTTCAGCTGACAACACCCTACGGAGAGCGTGAGTTTCGATCGCCGTTGGTTGGTCCACCGCATATTTACAACACGCTGGCCGCTGTTGCATCTGGTCTGACGCTTGGTTATGACCTGAATGTGATCAGCAGCGCCCTTGAAGCTTGCACAGGTGCGCCGGGTCGCTTCGAACGCGTCGTGCATAATGGCGACTTCGCGGTTGTTGTTGACTACGCGCATACGGACGACGCGTTGTTGAACGTCTTGCGAACAGCTAAACAAGTCGTGACCGGCAAAATCATTACGGTCTTTGGATGCGGAGGTGATCGCGATCGATCAAAGCGTGCACCGATGGGCGAGGCGGCTGGTAGTTTAAGTGATGTGGTAATTCTGACCTCCGACAATCCACGTACAGAAAACCCAGATCAGATTCTTTGCGACGCTGAAGAGGGAATTCAAAAGACCGGTAAGCCTTATCAAAAGATCGCGGATCGTCGGGAAGCGATTCATAAAGCGATTGCTAAAGCACGAGTGGGAGATCTCGTTTTGATCGCAGGCAAGGGTCATGAGGATTATCAAATCATTGGCCGAGATACGTTCCACTTCGACGACCGGGAAGTTGCTCAGGAGGCGCTTGGAATTGTTGCAACAAAAACTAAGGGCACTTGAGAAAATTTCCCGCAAAGGCGCAAAGTCGCAAAGAAGAAAGATGCAAAATTATTTGCATGCAGCATGTTAAAGTTCTTAGGTTTTTATCTTTGCGGGTTTCTTCTTTGCGCCTTTGCGTCTTTGCGGGAAATTAAAAACTGCCATCCAGAATTATGACAACTGAACCTGATCATCGATTCAACAGGCCTCGCATTCTAAAAGGAGTTGCGTGGGCTGCTGTGCTCCTCGTCTGTTGGGGAATCGTGATCTACCACAAGTCGTCATCTCGACAGGTTCAGGCCGTTCCCAGCGCGGAATCAACTCCCAATCGCGGCACACCGGCCAGCGCAAACATATATTCTGAGCCCCTCATACTTGCCACGTTAAAAAACCGCAGCATCGTCGAAAGCAGCGGTCTCAGTGCCTCGCTAACCACGCCGGGAATATATTGGACGCACAATGATTCAGGTGATGGTCCTTTTCTTTACGCGTTCGACGCGGCGGGTGCTTCAAGAGGTGTGTGGGAAGTCCCGGAAGTTACTGCGACGGATTGGGAAGACATTGCTGCAGGTCCCGGGCCTGAGGCGGGCAAGTCGTATCTCTATATTGGTGACATCGGAGATAACAACGAGTCGCGTTCAGAGATAGTTGTCTATCGCGTGCCGGAACCGACTGTAATGCCGGAGGACGCGTCCTCAACGAAGGCGAAGCCGCAAAGAACCGAAGTTGCGGAAGTGTTTCGTTTCCGTTACCCGGATAGTAAGCACAATGCAGAAACTCTGCTGGTCCATCCGCAGACCGGAAACTTATATATCGTGACGAAAGCGCTGTTAGACAGCACTGGAATCTACGAGGCAGCTGCCCCATTGGCTGCTGGTCCGACGACTACCTTGAAAAGGATTGGCACGCTGAACGTTCCGAGTAAGGTAGGCGGTCTCGTTACGGGTGGAAGTATTTCACCGGACGGCACCCGCGTGGCTTTGTGTGACTACCTTCAAGCCTACGAACTGATGTTGCCGCAGAACAGTTCGACATTCGATGTGATTTGGAAGCAACCATTCGCTGTTATCTCGCTTGGACAGCGTTCACAGGGAGAAGCAATAACTTATCGCCTCGATGGCAGAGCGCTGCTGGCAACTAGTGAAGGACGCTTTTCGCCGATTATTCAGGTGGCAAGACGATAAAAGCCATCCGCAGATTACGCAGATTTCACAGATTAAGACTTAGACAGGTAAGTTGAGTCGTTCCGTCGTTCGAGGGACCACGACACTCAACATAACCTTCTTAGATCTCAATCCGCGTAATCTGCGTAATCTGCGGATTTTTGTTTCTTCCCGTTGATGCTTTCCCAGTAAAAATAAACCGGCAGTCCAAGCATCATTAATCCCAAACCAATCGACGATTGAATTGGAGTGTTCCAGATCGTTGTGAGGATTAGCCACGCGTTTACAATCAGGAAGAGTATGGGAACGACAGGATCTCCCCACGTGCGATAAGGTCGATGTGCGTCCGGCATTCGACGGCGGAATATGAAGACTGAACCAGCAACTAAGCCGTAGAACAGCGTTAGCGCAAATATCGCGTAATCAGTCAGCATGTCGTAAGAACCCGAAAGCGCGAGCACGCCCGCCCAAATGCCCTGCACAATCAGCGGTCTGACCGGCACGTGCGTGCGAGGCGACAATGTGCCTAAGGTTTGGAAAAAGCGATCACGGGCCATTGCGTACGGTATCCGCGCCGTGGCGAGAATCGAGGCCTGCAGTGCACCGAACGAAGATGTCATCATCGCCGCGGCCATTAACGTTACTGCCGTTGCGCCAAGAAGACGTCGAACTACCTCGGCTGCAGTGGAAGATGAAGCTGGAATACTGGCGATCGCTGTGGGCGACAGCACGTGGTAGTAGGTGATGTTTACGAACAGGTAGAGGCCCATTACGATCAACATGCTGATGATCAGTGCAAGCGGCAGATTGCGCTCAGGTTTCTTTACCTCTCCGGCAAGAAAACTTAGGTTGTTCCAACCGTCGTAGGCCCAAAGTGCACCCAGCATCGCTGCGGCCAGTCCTGCGAAACCGCCGCCAGTGACGGCTACCGCTTCGCACGTGCCACCGTTGTTCGCTTGCGAGAGATGACTCCAATCACCGCCACTATAGAAGAATGCGCCTAGGCCAACTGCGATAAGCACAGTAACCTTCACGGCCGTCAATACAGTGGCGACGTTGCCACTCACGCGAACCGCGGCGCAATTGATCAGTGTGGTGACGAGAAGCGCGCCAAGCGCTATAACCTGAAGTCGGCCAAAACTAACCGTATGGCCGCCGATGGGGAATTCGAAGTACACCGTCTTAAGTGCGCCGCCGAGAAAATCGTTAAGAAAGATCGCAAAGCCAACGGCGAGCGCCGCTGCTGACGCCGTGCGTGCGATGAGAAACTGGGTCCAACCGTAGAGAAAGCCGCCGGCGCGGCCATATGCGTCGCGAATGATCCCGTACTCGCCAGCCGCGCGTGGCATTATCGCGAGTAATTCGGCATATGTGAGTGCGCCGGCAAGCGACAACAGACCAGCAAACAGCCAAACCATAAGAGCCTTGCCGGGAGTGCCGACATTGCACGTCATCACACGTGCTTTCAGAAACACGCCAGTGCCAATGACATTTGCGACGTTGACTGAAATAGCGGCTGGCAATCCTAAGCCGCGTATTAATTGTGGTTGATGATTTGTCATCCGTGATTAGATTGGGACGTAGCTCGCAACACGACCAATAAACCACTCCATGAAATCTCAACTTCTCATTCTCCCCAAGCTTTAGCTTGGGGGTCAGCAGCCCACATTACTTTGTGGAACCGTTTTAACGGTTTCTAAAAATCACAACCGACTTAATTCGCATGCTATGGGTAAACCGTTGAAACGGTTGCTTTCCAACGTTGCTGCAAACCCCAGGCTGAAGCCTGGGGTGAATGAGAAGTCGCGCAGTCAAGAAGACTCGGGAACAGTGGCTTCTAACTAAGTCACCAAACATCGTTCACGATCAATTCTTCGTAAGTATCCCGCCTTCGGATCAGATCTACCTTCTGGTTCTCACGTACCAGAACCGCCGCCGGCAATGGTCGTCCGTTGTAATGGAACATCTGCGCCAGCGAGTAAGCGCCGCAATTCAACAACGCCAGCACTTCATTGGGCTGGACGTTTGCCGGTAGCTTTCGATAATCCGGCAAGCGCCCTTCACGTTCGATGTCGAAATAGACGTCACCCGAATCACAAAGTGGACCAGCGACTTTATAGTCGCTCTCATAGACCTCGGCCGCCCGCGATGCTGAGATCAGATGGTAGTACCACTTGTAGTTGTTCATCGAAAGCATGATGTTATAACCCGCATCCGTCAGTAGCCATACGTCACACGTTTCGGGACGGCTCTTGATGTTGCGGACCGTCGTGAGAACCAATCCTGCGTCCGCGATAATGCTTCGGCCTGGTTCCAGAAGAATCGTCAACTTGTCTAAAAGATGCTCGGCACTAACGGACTTCGCTGATTCACGCGCGACACGCAAGGCTTCATTCAAGACATCCGCAGGTTCCAACTCAGCTCCCAACATGTCGCGTTCATGCTCAGGAAGCTGATCCGCCTGAGTCCGATCGCGGAGGTAGTTAACCGGTATGCCACCTCCCAGATTTATGTGCTCCAGCGTGTGACCAGTTTCGGTATGAATCGCAACGAGATGCTCCCACATGCTCTTAAATGCCTGGGCAAAGGGTTCCACATCGGGTGTTTGCGAACCCACATGAATGTGAATACCACAGACGTGTACTTTGTCCGGATTCTCCAGTCCCCGACGAAACGCTGACAGGACTTCGGATGAAGAGATACCGAACTTGGAAGTCAAAAGAGCTGTTTGCAATCCGAGGTGTGAACGCGTGCCAATCTCCGGCACCAGCCGCAACGTGATACGTGCGCGTGGTACGTTTTCTCCTGCCGCCCGCAAGCGATCGACCGATTGCTCAACCAAGCCAATCTCAAATAGTGAGTCGACGTTGATCGCGTAGATACCTGCGCGTACAGCGTCGTCGAGTTCGTCATCTGATTTGCTGGTGCCGTTGAAGATGATCTGATCAGGGTTGAAGCCTACGCGCAGTGCCTTGAAGAGTTCGCCGCCACTATTCACCTCAACATCGATACCTGATTTCAGAACAGTCTTGAGAATAGCCATGTTGGAATTTGCTTTTGAGGCATAGCAAAACTTGATTGGCCGATCGACTGCTGCCGCAGCTTTCTGCAAGCGCGCAATGTTGTGACGAATGCGTGGTTCCGAGAAGACAAACAGCGGTGAGCCATATTGGTTCACCAGCTCGATTGCGTCGACCTCATTGATTGTTAGGTGCTGATTACGGACTTCGAGAAAACCCGGGATTGTCCAGGCGGGACTAACGGCAACTGATTCGGATGACATTCTTTGTAG
The DNA here is from genome assembly GCA_036559885.1 of Pyrinomonadaceae bacterium. Lineage (GTDB taxonomy): Bacteria > Acidobacteriota > Blastocatellia > Pyrinomonadales > Pyrinomonadaceae > PSRF01. Next base: position 5,009 of record DATBSH010000401.1, on the reverse strand, counting down.
GAAACTCCAGTGGCAACTTAAAAGTCGAGCGAAGATAGACTGCTACGGAGAGATGCGTCAAGACCAGGAGCTCCTGATCTGTGTAATCTGCGGATACTCTTTTTATCTCGTGAAGTTATACGCCAGAGTCCCGCTTACTTTCACTGGCTCACCCATCAATGTGGTCGGTGTGAATCGAGCAAGACGGGCTGCGTTAACTGCGACGATATGCAATTGCGGTGGGCCTGATACTGCTCGAGCCGAAATTACCGTTCCTTGTTCGTCGACAAGTACTTGCACCATGACGGTGCCTACTGCATCACCTGGAGGTGTTTCCGGCAATGGCAAATAGATGGCTTTACCGTTCAGTACACCTCCCTGAATGGGTGCGCGACCGGGCGGCGGATTCCCTTCACGGACGTTTTGATTGTTCGCTTGAGGTACCGGCTGGGTATCATCCTCAGTCCGACTGTTTGGGTTGGCTGGGTTGCTCCGCGGCGTGCCTTCCCCTGGCTTTTGCTCGGGATTCGCCGTCGCTGCAGGATCGGGCAATTTAGGTTCATTCGCTTCCTGTGCGGCTACTGCGGGCGTGTCCGCAGGTTTGTCAGGCAGATAGAATGAGCTCAGGAACTTCTCCTGCACTGCATCATCTTTCTTGGTGTTCAAAGAAATGATCGTGTAGAAGCGCTTCTTCGTGGCGTAAGCGAAGACCGTCCCACTCAAATCGCCGATCGACATTCGGTACTCTCGCCCTGAGTAACCGTGAAAAATGTTATTGCCAACCTGCGTCAGCTTAACGATTGCTTCCTTGGGACGAACTTTTGACGGAAACCAAGTCTTGAACGCATCCACGTAAGAATTGAACCTTTGAAAATCGGTATAGAGAGCTGGATTCGACTTGATCCCATTGAAAGAGGCGACGGCCAGGACCGGTCCGTTGGGCGTCGCCGACATGTACACGCGCGCCGTTAGTTCCATCTTGTGATAGGGAAACGTCGCCGTCTCGCTCGTTGAACTCTTAGGCAGCGAAACCGTGAACTCTTCTCCTTGCGGTTGCAGTGTTTCCCATTCAGGCGGAGGGGCTTGGGCATTCGCTGAAAGGGGTAACAGCCCTAGAACTAGAGCAATGAGTAGATAATGAAGTTTGCGCGATGTCATTTTTTTTTACCTCCTGACGGGCGAACCGCTTTGCCGGGAGTGCGGGATCAGTTCTTGGCGAATCTATTATTCAGCGTTGTCAAGCCATCAGTCAAAGCAGATCCACCGATTTCCAGACTTAATTGGGAGGTAAAAGAGTATCCACCGATTACACAGATTAGAACTAAGGCAGTTAAGTTGAGCAATAAAACCAACTCGTTAACCGTAGGTGATCCTACCACTCAACTTAACTGCCTTAGTACTAATCTGTGTAATCGGTGGATACTCTTTCTTTTCTTCCAATAAGTCTGGAAATCGGTGGATCTGCTTTGGTGGATCTAGTTTCGCGTCGCAGCTGTTTTTGATCGTTCTCTTTCCACTAACACACGCCGGAGGATCTTTCCTGAAGGCGATTTCGGAATCTGATCAGTAAACTCGACATAGCGAATTCGTTTGTGAGGCGCGACGCGTTCGCTAACGAAACTGAGAATCGCTTCATCAGTGGTCTGTTCTTTCAAGACTATCAGAGCTTTCGGTACTTCGCCGGCGTCGTCATCTGGACATGGGATGACCGCGGCATCAGCAACACACGGATGCGTCAAAAGCACGGCCTCGAGTTCTGCCGGTGGCACCTGAAATCCTTTGTACTTAATCAACTCCTTCGCGCGATCCACGATAAAGAAGTGGCCATCTTCGTCCGCGTAGCCGATGTCACCGGTGTGAAGCCAACCATCCGCATCGATCGTATTCGCGGTCGCCTCTGGGTTGTTAAGGTAACCCCGCATAACTTGCGGCCCGCGAACACAAACCTCACCTCGCTCCATCGGTCCAACATCCTCTCCGTTCTCAAGGCTGACAACGCGACATTCGGTGTTCGGCGCACAAACTCCAACTGATCCAAACTTTATTTCAAAAGGTGGAGCAGGCGATGAATGGGTCACCGGGCTTGTTTCCGTCATCCCATATCCCTGCCGAATCTGACATCCCAGCCGTTCCATGCAGGCGCGGGTAAGGTCCTCACCGAGAGGGGCTGCTCCTGAAAAGATTGTCCTTAGGTTCGGCAAGTCGTATTCATCCACGATCGGATTTTTGCTTAGACTCAAAACAATCGGCGGAACGAGATGGGCCAGACTAACTTTGTAATCCTGTGCGGCCTTCAGGAATGCCTGCAGGTCAAATCGCGGCATCGTTACGATGGTTGCTCCGGTGTAGAGTCCCATATTGAGGACGACTACCAGCCCATAGATGTGGAACAGTGGCAGTACGCAAATCAGTGTGTCAGTTTCGAAGAAATACTTAAGACCCTCCATCTGTTTAATGTTAGCTACCAGATTGCGATGCGTGAGCATCACTCCTTTTGGGAAACCGGTTGTGCCGCTTGAGTAGGGTAATGCAACGAGATCTTCCGCCGGGTTTATTTGTGCCTGTTGCGTTAGTCGTTCCTCGCCAAAGAGCGCAGCAAATGGAGTGGCGCCTTCAGCCTCACCAAATACGAACACTTCCTCGACGCCGGCAGCGCGTGCGGCTTCCTGAGCCTTGTCCAGGCAAGGCGGGACTGTAACCAGAAATCTTGCGCGTGCGTCTTTCAGTTGGTGAGAGAGTTCGTTACTTGTGTACAGCGGATTGATTGGACTAACAATTCCACCGAGTAACGCAACGGCATGAAAGGCAATGGCGTATTCAGGACTGTTGGGACTGAAAATGCCAAAGACATCACCCTTACCAAATCCGCGTCGCGACAGACTAGCGGCAACGCGTTGAATGCTGTCGATAAGTTGACTGTACGTAACGGTGCGACCCGTTGGTCCATCGATCAGTGCAGGTTTGTCGGGAAGCTCCTTGGCCTTTTGCAGAACGAAAGGGGTGAAGGCGGTTTCTGGAATCGTTACATCTGGGTAAGGGCTTTTTATGATCATTCTGACTCGTAATGGAACTATGGAAAGTGCGGTCCAAAACATTCAACTGCAGAACATGGACACAGCGACCGATTTCAAAGTGAGTTGAGTCCTTGGTTGAGTCTACTGGCTCAGGAAACCAAAAGAGATTGAACTACAGAACGGGAGCGAAGCGACCGATTTCAACTAACGAAGCGCTCAACTCACATTGAAATCGGTCGCTTCGCTCCCGTTCTGTAGTTCAATCTGTTTCCAGGGCTTGGTCAATCATATTGTGACGAGGCATACCTTAACAGATGACCTAACAACCGCAAAAGGTCTATAGTCTCCGGTTCTGACGACGTTCTGGAGACGGTCGCTATGGCTAATCGCCCTCTCAACATGGTCTGTCTGGCCACCTATTTTAAAGGTGTCGATTTCATACGCGAATGCAAAGAGCGCGGTTGTCGCGTCGTCTTGATCACGAAAGAAAAGATGCTCAACGAAGACTGGCCCCGCGACAGTCTGGAGGATCTGATCGCGGTCCCAAACGACGCTGGTCCAGCGCTTTTCATTGACCTTGTCGCGTTTCTTTCCCGCAAAGCAAAACCGGATCGAATCGTTGCTCTGGAAGAGTTTGATGTAGTTACGGCCGCTCTGATTCGCGAACACATGTGCCTGCCTGGTTTGAGTAGCTCACGGGCGAAGATCTTTCGCGACAAGCTTTCGATGGCAGTACACAGTCAGCGCGGTGGGATTGATGTGCCAGACTTCGTGCCCTTGCTGAATCCTGATGAAGTTCAGGAGTTCATGAATCGTGTGCCTGGGCCATGGGTGATCAAGCCCCGGTCGGATGTGTCGGCTATTGGGATACGCAAGGTGGAACAGCCTGACGAAGTATGGCGCACTATGAACGAAATGAATGAGCGCGAGAACCTGCGTGAGCGTGCGTCTTATTATGTGCTTGCGAAATTTATTGGTGGCGAGGTCTTCCACGTAGATTCAGTGGTCAGCGATGGAAAAGTAGTATTCGCCGGAGTTAATCAGTATGGAAGGCCACCGATGCAAGTCGCCCATCTTGGCGGCGCATACATTTCGCGAAGTATCGCGCGGGGCTCCGCGGATGAGAAAACGTTACTCGCGATCAATTCACGACTTGTGAAGGCACTCGGGCTCGAGCGTGGCGCGACACATGCGGAATTTATAAAAAGTACTGAGGATGGGAAGTTCTATTTTCTTGAGATAGCGGCGCGTGTTGGCGGAGCTTACATCGCGGATGTGCTGGAGGCTGCCAGCGGCGTAAATATTTGGCGCGAGTGGGCGCGCATGGAAATTGATCATTCATCAGCAAGACGGATCACTCCAAAACGAAAAGAGTACGCAGGAATTATTTTGTCACTTGCAAAACAGGAACGGCCTGACACCTCTGGTTATGTTAACGAAGAGATTGTCTATAGAGTGAAGAAACGCCATCACGCAGGACTGATCGTCAGATCAAAGAGTCTTGAACGTGTTAATGAGTTGCTTGACGATTACGCGCGACGGTTTGTTGATGATTTCGTGGCGGTGATGGCTCCGCCTGAAAGACCGGAGTAGATTAGCGCACCGTCTCTGCGCAACTCTGCATCCTCTGCGTCCCCGCTTTTTATTTTCCCGCGAGACCGGTGCGGAACAAACGGTTTTTCGTATGCTATGTGCCAAGTTGGTTGAACATGCGACTAGTGGCAACACTCAACATAGTGGCAAACAGTCAGTACCGAAACGCGGTAGCGTCGGGTTACGTTTTCATGGCAGAGTTTTCGATTACCACTGACCCGACGCTACCGCGTTTCGGTACTGACTGTTTGCCACTATGTTGAGTGTTGCCGAATGAAAGGCTTTTGAAACGCTGAGAACGCAGGGACGCAGAGATGTAAGTAGCTGAATCGCTAAACATTCTTCAATGGCCAAATTTCCACACTCAGCTCGTCACAGTAATGCAGGATTGGTTCTCCTTTCGGAGTTGGGAGATCTTGAGAT
>DATBSH010000400.1:0-28592 GCA_036559885.1 Pyrinomonadaceae bacterium | reverse complement strand
CCTCACACTCCAGAGGTCAGAAGTCGGTCACAATGCCCGATGCTAAAGCTCTTCGGTCAGCCTGCAATATGACGCGTATGCGCCGCCTGTTTCATGACACCGAAACATGTCGCGGTCCTCACCCTGTGAAATTCTGACGAGTGTGTTTCTTCCCAAGACGTCAACACGCCATCGCGTTCCCAAGCTGTTGGTAACCACAGTTTCGAAGTGTTGGTTCTAACGTGGGCGTTGGAATCGATTGCTCATACCCTCTTACTCGTCAAAGGAGGACGAGTGTATGAAGCGATTAATCTCACATATGCTGGTGCTGATGCTCACATTCGCGGTTGGCGCCGGCCTAGATCGACTGATCTCGCCTCGCGCCGACCATGCTTCGCAAAGCGGCCAGCCGGTCACGGCAATTGTTGCTGAAGTACACGAAAGTACACCAGCCCCAGTCGGCGCCGTCGAGCCGGTTGCAACAACTACTACGTCTAAGTTGATTTTTGACTATGATCCCGAAAAGTTTTTTCCGGAGGGCGGTTATTCGATCATTGGTCGCAAGCCAGAGGCGCTTTCCGACTTTGATTCCTTCGGACTTGGGACTGACATACGTGATGGCAAACTGACAGGGTATATCACAGTTCAAACCAACGGCGATGGCAAGTATGACTCTCAAACTCCCATTTTCGGCTTGGTGACGGAACAGCGCTTATTTTTTGTCACACCAGTCTCTGAAGAAGGATTTGAGTACCGATTCGACGGCGAGTTTCTTCGGCACCACTTTGAGTCTGTAGGAGGTACAGACAAGGCGGTGGTCAGGGGCACGCTTACCAAGATGAAAAACGGACGAAAAGTGGCTGAGCATATCGTCAGTTTTCGCATCGAGTATGATGCTTGTTAACCACAACGCTGTGGCTCATTGTCCAGGGCGCAAGCGGTACTCGAGCGAAGTGATAAACGCCTTGACCATCTGGAGTGACTAGGTCGCGGTGCATTTGCGGAATGTGCCTGACAACCGCAGACGACACCTTAGATCATCCACGACTGCATTTATTCCATTCCAAACATAATCGAATCCTTTTCAACGAGATAATCTCCCTCGAGCTCCTTTAGACGAAGTCTTAACGTGGCTCGAAGATATCTATGTTTTTCTTTGGCTCGATCAGGTAAGATGCTGCTGTAAGATAAAGGCGACGGTCCAAGCGGGACGCTCCATTGCCCTCCTCAATAACAATCAGACTCAATAACTGATAGCGCTCGTAAAACCCCATCGGCGGTTAGCGCTGTGTCCGTGATGGCTCTCTCAGAAACCACAGTCATCTCTCGTAAGCGGCTTCTTCGGAGTGACTACCAAGTAGTGCCGCTTGTCTTCGCCATCGCACTCTTCATCAGCGCCCTCTTACTCTTCTCTGTTCAACCTTTGATTGCCAAGATGCTGCTCCCTTACCTTGGCGGAAGTCCAGCCGTTTGGAACACCTGTATGGTCTTCTTTCAGGTGATGCTACTCGGTGGTTACGTTTATTCCCACATCCTTCCACGCGCAATCGGTGTTGGACGACATGCGATTCTTCATTTAGTCTTGATGATTGCAACCGCATTCTTCTTGCCAATCGGAATCTCTCCACGCTCAATTGAATCTGTTACTTCGGCGTCAAGCGCTCCGCTATGGTTGCTGGCCACACTGCTCACAACAGTCGGACTGCCTTTTTTTATTCTCTCGACGAGCGCCCCTTTGCTACAGAATTGGTTCTCCAACACTGCACATCGTCGAGCCAGCGATCCTTATTTCCTCTACGCCGCAAGCAATCTCGGAAGCCTGCTGGCACTGTTAAGTTATCCGCTGCTAGTAGAGCCGAACCTTACGTTGGGCCAGCAGAGCTTCGTGTGGGCAATAAGTTACGGATTCGGCTTCGCACTAATCGTCGTTTGCGCAATCGTATTTATGCTGCGCCGAGCGACTCTATCGCCCGCGCCTACAGCTCAAACGACCAAGATTGAATCAACCAGTGCAGTGTCATGGGCGCGCCGCGTTAAATGGGTTACTCTGACGTTCGTTCCCTCCAGCTTGATGCTCGGAGTGACGACTTACATTTCGGTGGATCTAGCGCCGATACCTTTGCTCTGGGTTATTCCTTTATCCCTCTACCTGCTCACCTTCATTCTTCAATTCTCGCGAGGCAAGGCACATGTCAGGAAGTGGGAACGCTTTGTTCTTCCTCTTCTGGCGTTACCGATCGTGTCGTCATTGGCGAGTGTCGCAAGCCAACGCCCCTGGTTCTCAATTCCGATGCACTTGGCATTCTTCTTCGCCGCCGGGATGGTCTGTCACGGGCAATTGGCAAACGATCGGCCCGGCTCTCAGCACCTGACCGAGTTCTATTTATGGCTGTCGGTAGGTGGCGCACTAGGCGGGCTCTTTAACGCTCTCCTGGCACCGCTGCTTTTCCGTGAGGTCATCGAATACCCGCTGATGATTGTATTCGCGTGCCTGCTGCGACCAAGAAAAGACCGTGTGAACCGCTGGGACATTGTAGGTCCGCTTTTGATTCTTGTTCTGCTCTGCCCAATCTTGCTGATGTTGCGACGAATGGAAGCAGATTGGCATCTTTTTCTCCTTGCTTTCACGCTTTCCGTCCTCGTCGCTTACTCATTCGTAGAACGACCGATCAGGTTTGGGGTAGCGATGCTTTCAGTGCTTGTGGCTTCAGCGTTCTTTCCGCGAGACGCAGTTAAGACCTTACACGCCGAGCGGAACTTTTTTGGCGTGTTACGAGTGCTGACCGATCAGCGGGAAATACTCCACACTTTTCTGCACGGCACGACGGTGCATGGCAGGCAGTTCGTCGATCCGTCGCGGCGGTGCCAACCACTTGGTTATTATCATCGAGGAGGTCCATTCGGCTCGATTGCTACCCATCTCGCGGACCAGGCATCGTCGCGCGTCGCAATAGTCGGTCTCGGAACTGGGGCAACGGCCTCTTATGCAGTCGCCGGCCAGGAATGGACCTTCTACGAAATAGATCCGGCAGTCGTAAAAACTGCGCGCGACTCAGCGCTTTTTTCTTATCTCGATTGTGCCCAAGCTCCGATCAGTTACGTGCTTGGCGATGGACGGTTGCGACTGAAAGAAGCTCCAGATAATCGGTACTCCCTAATCGTATTGGACGCATTCAGTTCTGATTCTATTCCGCTGCACTTGCTGACACGTGAAGCCGTGGGCCTGTATCTGTCGAAACTTGCCGACCGCGGGATCATTGCCTTTCATATCTCGAATCGCCATTTCGATCTCGCGCCAGCCCTGGCCAGTGTCGCCAACAGCTATGGTCTTTCGGCATTGGTTATGCGAGATTTGGACATAAGTGAAGAAGAGGAACGAGACGGGAAAGCGGCTTCAATTTGGGTGGTAATGGCACGCACACAGGAGCATTTGAAGCGACTGACTGCTGATACGCGTTGGCAGCCCCTGACAGCGCGCGAGGATTTCCGCGTCTGGACAGATGATTTTTCGAATGTCTTCAGTGTGCTAAAGCGATAGTCGCGCCGTTGCGGACGAGGACGTCCGCGCTCGCAGTTACGCGTTGACCAGTTTCTTTTATCTCCTTACTAAAGGGCTACTACTTAAACGAATCAAAGGTTGGAAGAATCGGAAGCCGAACGTTATTTCGCAAACTCTGCGAGCTTGCGGAGGCGAAAAGCAGGATCATTCGCGAACATCTCCTGTAACCACCCGAGATGACCAGCGCCGTAAATGACTAAGATGCGCTCGTTGGGCGATTCAACAAGTCGCGTGATGTTGCTATAGATCCGGATGTTTCGCCGATACCAATCAGCAACCAGATCAGCACCAGCCCAATCACCTGGCTCTCCGATGTGCGCTTGCCTGAAGTAAAGCCCGACGGCCCCAGCGACCTTATCGTCCGAGTTCATTGACAGTAGCGTCTCGAGCACAGTGTGAGACTGAAGATACTGATCCTGCGCCTTTACCATCTCGCCAACCTCCGCCATCAGCACCTCGATCTCTTTCGCACGACCACTCCCCTTCGCGTAGTTCATGAGGCGTTGAAACGGAAAGTCGCCCTCTACATCGACCGGATAGATCGTCTTGTGGCCCATCTCCTTCGCGAGCCGATATCCGATTTGATCGATCTCGTTTGAGGTAAGTACGTATTTTCCCGCAAGGTAATCTGTGTATTGTTGTTGCGCCCGCTTGCTCCAGACGTCCGCTTCAATAGCAATCTTCGTCGGCTGGAATCGTTTTAGTACCTCCGTCAATTGAGCGATCTCAGCCTGTCGCTTAGCAGCAAGCACATCGTCAGCCTTCATGTTAAAGATGTCGCGGCCGGGATTCGCCATGTGGTAAACCCCGAGCACCAGCACCTCCGCGCGCGGACCGGTGGACGTTTGCTGGGCCGACGCCGCGAACGCACCCGCTATTACTACCGTCAACATCAGGAGAGATCGGTTCAGCATAGTTTTGACCTTTCACCTGTGTCGCATTAAACGAACTGGCTACTCAGTACCGTTTGCGATAGCAAATGGTCAATACTCGAGATGCGTTACTGTCTATTGATGGCTAGTATGCACGGATCCTGAGCACCTTTACTTGAGTGTTGACCATTTGCTACCGCGAACGGTACGGAATAGTTGTGATTCCCGCACTCGCTACGGAGCCGTGGCACTCGCTTCCTGCGCCGCCGCTTCGTAACTCACCAGAACATTTCCATTCTTGAAGGCTCGCGTCGCCGTTAGCTTCAGATTGAGTTTCTCCTTGATGCCATCAAACATCGTCCTGCCATCGCCTAGAGCAATAGGATTTACGAGCATCTGGTATTCATCGATCAAGCGGGCGTCGGTTAATTGAGACACGATGCTGCCACTTCCCATGATTACCAGATCAGGGCCGGGCTCGTTCTTCAACTTTCGCATTTCTTCCACGAGATTTCCCTTTATCAGTCTGGTGTTATTCCAGTCCGCTTTATCGAGCGTCCTCGAAAACACGACTTTCTTCGCCTGGTTCATCTCGTCGGCGACGACAGGAAACATCTGGCGCGCATTCTCGGTGGGCCAAAAGCTTTTCATCATCTCGTAGGTAACTCTTCCAAAAACCAATTCCCCGCCTGACTTGGCATTCTCCTCCGTGAACGAATTCATTTCGGGGTCACTCTTGTGAGCCCAACTCATGTCGCCGTTTTTGTCTGTGAAGTAACCGTCAATTGTAACGCTGTTAAAAACAATTAGTTTGCGCATAATTCTGTCCCCCCTCAAGATTTCTAGCACCGATAATATAGCCTCGATCGCGCAACGGGGCGTAGAATAGGGCCCACCAATTCAACCCCAAGTCTGTCTCGGAGAAGGTTATGAATGACCTAGAGAAAACCCAGAGCCTACCCAAGTCCTCCGAACTTGAACCCAAACAAAGTGCATTCTTAGAAAACGCCGGGGCAAAGACGGCGCCACTTCCGCACATTGTTCTCGACGCCAATAAAACTCCCACCGAAAAGAAGGAAGAAGAGTTTCGCCGCGGACAGAGTCGAGTGCTGCAAATGATCGCCGCCAATGCGCCGCTCAGCGAAGTACTCGAGAAACTGGTGCTTCTGATTGAGGCGCAATCACCCGACATGTTGTGTTCTGTGTTACTTCTCAGCGACGACGGCGACCACATTCGTCACGGTGCCGCCCCAAGTCTTCCAGAAGATTATGTGAAGGCCATCGACGGTGAACGTATCGGACCAAAGAATGGTTCCTGTGGAACGGCGATGTATCGTGGAGAGCCTGTGTTTGTCACCGACATTTTTTCCGATCCGCTGTGGGAAGATTACCGAGATCTAGCGGAGGGAAAAGGCTTTCGAGCGTGCTGGTCAACTCCGATAATGTCAGGTCGTGGAAAAGTGCTTGGCTCGTTTGCGATGTATTACGACGAGCCGCGAACGCCCACGGGCGATGAGGCTGGTCTGACTGAAGTGGCCACGCGTATTGCCGGAATTGCGATTGAACATCAAGCGGCTAAAGAAATTCTGGCGCGAACACAAGCTCAACTGGCGCAAGCTACTTATGCCGCAAACACGGGCAAGGCAGCGGCTTCTATGGCAGATGAAGTTCATGAATATCTGGAATTGATTACGAACAACGCGCAGAAATGCCTCGATCTTTTGAACGAAGATCAGCCAGAGATTGCGAGTTTTCGTGAACCGCTGAAAAGAATTCATAACAACGGCCGTCTGGCACTCGATGTGATCGCGAGCATTCGACCTTCGCCGAAGAAATAGGTCTTACACTCAACTCTCTGCGGAACTCTGCGTCCTCCGCGATATAAAAACTCTTCACACACGCGTCCGTGCCCGTAAGGAGCGCCGACAAAAGAACTGGGGTTTCCTGGCTGATCGAGGAAATTACTGAGGAAATTTACAAGCGGCTGCGGAGAACGGCGCACATCCCCCCTGCTACGCGGCCGTTGGCGCACCCGCGTCAATAGGTTTGTATTAGACTAAAATGCACGCGAACAACGGAGGTGTATCGGGCTCATGGCTATAACACCATACCTCTACTACGAAGACGTCGGCGCAACTTTAAAGTTTCTGGCAAAAGCCTTTGGCTTTCGTAAGTTTGGCAGGGAGATGCGACAGGACGGAAAGATCAATCACGCTGCAATGAAGCTGGGTGACGACTTGGTAATGATGGGGTGCCCCCCAGCGGGTTATCGTAATCCGAAGCGCTTGGGCCAGGCGACACAAAGTTTGTACGTTAACGTTGAAGATGTCGATAAACATTTCGCGCGAGCGAGAAAGGCTGGCGCCAAAATTCTCGAGGAGCCAAGCGATACCGAGTATGGTCATCGGCGATATGGTGCTGAAGATCCTGAAGGTCATCAATGGTATTTCGCCCAGGAACTGCGTATAGCGGCAAAACGAGGCACCCCGAAGAAGACTCGTGGCAAGCGTTCTTAATGAAGTTTTCGCACAGCGGCCATGAACGATGCGCTGCGCCTTCGTGACACGGGGATTCGAGCACCGGAAGCCAGCACCGCCACCAATTTACCTTCTCGTGTGCGAGTTAATTCACGCACGCCATCGAGGCGTACCAGCGCCCGACGATGTGCGCGAACGAAACCATTCTTCGCAACGCGTTCCTCTAACAACTGGAGCGACTCTCGATGAAAATAGGTCCGCTTTCCTATCCACAACTGCACGTAATTACCTGCCGCCTCGATCCAGTCTATTTCACTTGCGTGCAGAACCGTGGCTCCTCTCGATGTCATCACGACGATTGTTTCATCGGGCGCTGAGTCATCACCCGTTGTTCGTAGACGCCGTTTTAGCCGTTTCATTGTCGCCGCGAACCGAGCTTCAGAGACTGGCTTTACCAGGTAATCCAGCGCTTCCGCCTCGAATGCGCGAATTGCAAATTGATCGAAGGCGGTGAGAAACACCACAGCAGGCATTCGCTCAGCTGTCCGTCGACGAATTACTTCGAACCCGTCAATGCCCGGCATCTGGATATCAAGAAAAACTACATCGGGTCGTGACGCATCGAGAGCGGCAAGCACCTCCGCACCGTTGCGACATTCACCGGCAACGGCAAATTCCGGAAAGTGAGCAAGCAGCTGTCTAACACCGCGTCGCGCTGCGGGCTCATCATCGGCGATTAGAGCTGTGTACTGTGTGTTCATTAACTGACATCAACACTCAAGCTTCAGTTCCACAATTCAAGCTGCGTTAAATTTCAGGTTGGGAAGGGCGGCTTGCCCCCGCTCAACTGGCTTTATCCCGATCCGAGAAAACTAGAGAACGGGAGCGAAGCGACCGATTTTCAACTGAAGGAATCGCCAATGTTAATTCAATCGGTCGCTTCGCTCCGCTCTCTGTAGTTGAGTGTTTTCTCGGATCCGGATAAAGCTAGTTGAGCCGGGGTAAACCGCCCTTCTTCCCAACCTGCAATTTTGCGCTCAAGACTCTTTAACTCTCTCGCATCACGAATCTTTCTCATCGTTAGGCACCAAGCGATGGTACGGCACCCTAAGCCTTGCGATTGTGCCACCTTCCGGTCGACGTGTAACTTCCAGCGACGCTTTTGTTCCATACAAAGCTCTCAATCGCTCGCGCGTGTTTGCAATGCCATGACCCTCCGGTATTGCCGCGTCCGGATCAATCCCAACGCCATCGTCAACCACAGTCACTTCAAGCATGTCGCCCTCACGATTGGCCGCCATAATCAATCGTCCTGCATCAGATTTCTTAGCGATACCATGACGGATCGCATTCTCAACCAGGGTTTGCACTGAGAAACTTGGCACCATTGACGTCAACAACGAATCATCGATGTTGAACTCCGGTCGCAATCGGTCGGAGAAGCGTGCGTGTTCAATCGCAACGTATTGACGAACAAGCTCCAACTCTTCACCGAGTGTCACCTCATTCTCGCGATGGCTGCTGAGCGAGGCGCGAAGCACTTCACTTAGCTGTTCGACAATCCGTACCGCTGCCTCACGTTCATTATCGCGCACAAGAACAGCGATGGTGTTTAGGGTATTGAAAAGAAAATGGGGGTTTACCTGCGCCTGCAGTGCCGCAAATTTTGCTCCGGCGAGCTGTTCTGAGAGTCGCGCCACTTGCACGTCACGTTCACGAGCTTCAACAAAGTAACGACTCGCGTGCTCAATTCCTACGACACACAGATAAACGGCGACCCCAAAAGGCAACGTGATGAAGACCCAACTGAGCCAATCAATAGCCAATGATCCCCAAAAGCGCTGTGGTCCAGCAGCGATTGCCCGTTGGAACATGTTCGGGTTGAACAGCAGCATAAGCACGAACTGAAATAACTTTCCGCAGGTGGCCCACGCTACACAAAAGACGAGCGACATCCCTAGATGGAAGAAGATGCGTCTGACGAGGTGGGGCCGAGTAAATGGCCAACGTCTTGATACCGCGAACACACCGGGCGTGAGAAACCCATAAACCAGCCAATCACCGCTTTCCCAAATCAAGTCGCGTGCGGTTACGGGATCCCATCCGTTGAGACGAACTTGAGCGACGCGATTAATCGCAGCGAAGGCCGCCGGCACGATCCACGCTGCCGAGACAAGCATCCATGGTCTAAGACGTCTGGGAAAACGCACCGCCTCACAGTATCGCTGCACAACCACGACACGCAATACTGTTGGTTAGATAATTTGTTTCGCCGACCGTTGGCGTCAGCAAACAGTCCATTCGCGTATTGATTGTTGTGGTGGGGTTAGTTCCTGCTTAGGATTCGGCTTCGCAGTGGCATGGAGTCAGTACCACCTCGCAGTAGCGGGTGGGTGCGAAGCGATGTGGTACCGGATCAGCCTGGATGAGTAGAGCTTCGCACCCACCCGCTACCGCGAGGTGGTACTGACTCCATGCCACGAGCTGGATCAAACGCGTTCCACTCTCATTGAGTGACTGAATGGAGGAAGACTGTTATGACCTTACAAAGATGTGCTTGTTTGCTGGCGTTCGTGATCGCTGTGTTCGCTGCGAGTCAGAACGAATCAGGGGCTCAAGCGAATCGTGATGCAGACGCAGCGGCGATTCGCGCTCATATCGAAAGCATCTTTCAGGCCTTTATCGAGGGCGACGAACAGAAAATCTTTGAAACACATGCGGCTGATTGGCGCGGGTTTCTTGAAGAGTCGCGCAAACCGATCAAAGGCATTGACGACTACATGCGCGCGAACGGTATCGAATGGCCGCGTCCCGCGAATGCCCCAAAGCCAACCCGGTATTTCCCTGAAGGCACGACCTACTTCATGACCGATTTCGACGTAAATTTCTACAGTCCAGAATTAGCTGTCGCCTCTTTCTTCGGCGGGTTTGAGAGAATGATTGATGGCACTAAAGTCACTCTCCGTCGATTCCGAATAATGGATGTGTACGCGAAGCGAAAAGGAGGTTGGATCCAAGTCGCCTCGCATACAATCGTGGATCCTCTGTGGCGCAGCGAGCAAATGTCAAAACCGTTGACGATAACACCGGGTCTTCGTCAGCGCGTCCTGGCTGCGCGCGAAGAAGTCTGGAAGGCGTGGTTCAATAACGATCGAGCAGCGCTGGAAAGATTAATACCGGAAGATGTGATCGCAATTGACGGAGGATCCGACACATGGTCAGACCGGGCGACGATTTTTGCGCAGGCAAAGGCCTTCGCCGATCGCGGAGGAAAACTGATAAGGCTGGAGTTTCCCAAAACAGACCTACAGATCTACGGCAACACAGTAATCGTATACACGACCTACGTAGTAGAAACTGAAGCGAACGGTAAACGGAATGTGCAACGTGGCCGCGCGACAGAAATGTTTGTTCGCAGAGGCGATGATCTTGTAAACGTCGGTTGGCACCTTGATAATCAGGCGCCCGGGAATAGCGGCGCTCCGGGATAACAATTGTTAAGAATCCCGGCTGTGCCTTAAATTGAACTCTGTGTGCAACCTTTGTGATCGCTGTGCCTCCTTGGTTTTGCTAGTCCGTCGCCAAACAACACTGAGGTTGCACAGAGACCCAATCCATAGCAATCAAGGCGGCATGAATGAGTAAGCCACACATTGAATGCGAACAACATCACACGATCCTGCCAGTCAGCAACCTCGATGAAGCGATTGACTTCTACACAACCAAGCTCGGTTTTTGGTTAGCGTTTAAATGGGGCAGCCCGTCGACAATGGCGGGCGTAAACCTTGGTCATGTGCAGATCTTCCTCGAGCGAGGCACGCCAAATCCCGACGGTTGTTCAATGTATTTCGTCGTTGGCGACGCTGATGAGCTCTATCAATTTCATCGAACAAACGGCGTCGAAATCCTGTGTAGCCCTGAGAATAGGGACTACGGACTCCGCGACTACTCAGTGCGAGATCTTTATGGATATCGACTCGATTTTGGGCATCGGCTACCAGGTAACGCTTCCCCGGCTTAAGCATGTCCAAGACTCGAATTCTTGAAGGCGATCACCTGAGTCGCTTATCAATACTCTCAGTACCACAATTCAAGAATCGGAAGATGGCAGGTAGGGAAGGGTGGCTTGCCCCCGCTCAAGGTCCAATATGATTCAACGTTGACGGGTAGCGCACCTTGAGCGGTGGCAAGCCACCCTTCCTGACCTGAAATTTATCTCAGCTTGAATTATGGGACTGAGGCTCGAGCAATAATCAAACCTCAGTCAGCGCTTCGCTCTTCAAGTATTGACAAGATATTTCCTGCCGGATCCTTGAACCAAGCGATTTGTGGACCATGCGGACCCCGCGCGATCCCATCTTTGTCTGTCTTAATATCGGGAAGTTCGTAGTGCTCAAACTTCACCCCACGTCCTTTTAGCGATGCAACTGCCTCACCGATATCATCTACCGGAAAGTTTAGGACTGTGAATGAAGCTGGCTCGTGATTCGGTTTGGGATAGATGAAGACGCCGGATCTACCGCCCAGCTTGAGCTCCAAACCCTCGGGCGTCTCTGAGACTTCCAGACCAAGGGTTTGACGGTAAAACTCCTTCGCCTTCGCTAGATTGTTTACAGAAAAACTCGAAAATGCTTCTGTTGGTTTGAACATAACGCACCTTTTCGGGGATTGGATAAGTAGCCAGGGGGTTTGCACCAGTGTACACAAACAGAAGCTTGCGCGTAGCGGATATGTTTACAAACCACATAATTCAAGATTAAAAGAAGAATAAAATTGCAGCTTGGAATCGCGCCACTCTTTGGAGTGCGGTGACTTGTCACCGCTTTTCTTGAGGTCGGACAAATCAGGGACTGCCTCAAACCAACGGTGGCTGCCAGAAATTCGCAGCGGGGAAAGCGGTGACTTGTCACCGCACTCCAAAGCGCTATCTCTAATCGGAAGTCACGGAGACTCCATGAAAACAATTGCAGCTTTTGCCTTACTGTTTACTTCGTTGCTCCTGGGTCCTGTACAAACCCAATCTGAGCGCCAGCAATTCATCCGCATAGAAGCACCGCTCATCGCGCTCAAGAACGTGCGTGTTATTGACGGAACCGGTGCCGCAGCACGCGAAGACCAAACGATCGTTATATCCGACGGAAAGATTCAATCAGTGTCACCAAGTTCATCTGCGAATGTGCCGTCGAATGCTCAGGTGTTGGACTTGAAGGGTTATACAGTTCTTCCCGGCTTGGTCGGGATGCACAACCACATGTTCTTTCCGATGGGTGGCTCGCCTCCGATGTACTCGAACATGGGGAGCAGTTTTCCTCGGCTCTACCTCGCCCTAGGCGTTACGACCATTCGCACGACCGGCAGCGTTGTTCCTTATACCGATCTTGAAATCAAAAAGTTGATCGATAGCGGGCGCATGATTGGACCGAAAATGTATATCACCGCACCCTATCTGGAAGGTCGCGGCGCCTTCACTCCGGTCATGCACCAGCTAACCGGACCCGATGACGCCCGCCGGATGGTCAACTTCTGGGCTGACGCTGGTGCAAGCTCGTTCAAAGCGTATATGAACATCACGCGCGATGAGTTGCGAGCGGCAGTGGAAGAGGCGCACAAGCGTGGACTGAAGGTTACTGGTCATCTTTGTTCGATTGGCTACCGCGAAGCTGCTGAGATCGGAATCGATAATCTAGAGCACGGATTGATGGCCGACTCCGAGTTCGTGCCGAACAAACAACCCGATCAATGTCCAGGTGGTGGCGCGGTACCCGCTAGCCTTCGGCAATTGGATCTTAATGGTGCGGCCGCACAGGAAATGATCCGAACGCTGGTGACGAAGAACGTCGCAATTACATCGACTCTTCCGGTGTTTGAAGCTGGAGGTGCGCCCTTGACGCAGAGTGGAGTCGGCGCCGCCAGTGCTTTAATGAATCCCCGTGTGTTTGCAGTCATGTCGACAGACGCGCGTGTTCGTTATCTGACAGCGCGAGCCAGAGTCTCGTCCAGCCCCGATTTTCTTACGCTTTTTCGCAAAGCTATGGATTTCGAACGGGAGTTTGTGAAGGCTGGCGGCTTGTTGATAGCTGGATTGGATCCGACAGGCAATGGAGGAATCGTTGCAGGGTTTGGTGACTTGCGTGAGGTGGAGCTTCTCGTCGAAGCCGGTTTCAGTGCGGTGGAAGCAATCAAGATCGCGAGCTTCAACGGTGCGAAGTTTCTAGGCGAGGATTCCCGGATCGGTTCAATAGCACCGGGTAAACAGGCAGACCTAATGGTGGTGAAAGGTAACCCAGCTGCCGCAATAGCAGACATTGAAAAAGTTGAAATTGTTTTCAAGGATGGCGTTGGCTATGACTCGGAGAAATTGATCCAATCGGTGCAAGGTCTCGTTGGAATCAGGTGAACTTCAGTCCCACAATTCAATCTGAGTTGTTTGCAGGTAGGGAAGGGTGGCTTGCCCCCGCTCAAGTTACATCACCACTCAACCTTCAGTGTGATGAGAATTAATCGGGCAAGCCACGCTGCGTAATTCAACTTTCAGTCCGCTGCTCCGAGGCTTCAAGCGATTTGAGATAATCCGCAACTTCAGTGTTGCCGCTGTATTCTGCCCAACCACGTGGTGTGCCGTCGAATTCGGTATCGTGAATCGAATGGTCTGCACCCAGTTCTATCAGCAACTTCACCATTTCAAGATGTCCTGCCATCGCGGCGTTGTGGAGCGCTGTAGTACGACTAACCTCATTCAAATCGAATCCCAACCGATTCATTAAGCGCATGGCGTACCGGTTATCGCGCTCTGCAGCCAATTGCAGCAGCTCAACGCGCTGCGTTCCCAGTTGCTGAAGCAGTGACGGATCCGAAGTTAATAGTGATCGGGCACTCTGTTCATCCCCAGTCAAACAGGCAGCTGCAAATGCATCGAGGTTACTTAATAACGTCGGCGTTGCGCCGTGCTGCAAGAGCAGTTCAGCTATCTCTCTGTGCCCATTCAAGAGCGCCAGCTCATAAGCAGTTCGCTCGAGACGTATGTCCCTGCCATCAACGTCGACACCATGAGCAATCAGCAACCTCATCCGTTCAAGCTGATTGTATTTGGCGGCCCAGCCCATCTGTTGCTGAAGCATTTCCACTGGAGTACCTAAGCGGTCGCCCAGACGTTTGAACCAAACTCCATCACCTCCCTTACCCAGACCGAACTCGAATAGCAGTTCCAGATGTCGGGTGCCTCCGGTAAACATCCTGTTGTAGAGGGTCTGGCTATCGTTTGGATCCGCACCTGTCTCAAGGAGTAATCGCGCGAGTTCATAACAGTATTGATGCTCGGATTGATGCACTGGTCCTGCTTCACCTTCTCCAAATGCACCGGTCAGGGCAGTAAAAACGTAATGTCCGTTCCAGAGAAATCCACTGTTTGGATCTGCACCATGTTTAAGTAGAAGTCGAGCGACTTCGAGAGTCGAATGTCCAGGTGATTCGCTATCAAGGCGAGAATATGTCGCGTATAGCAACGGCTCCCACTTATGCGGTCCCCCTCGCAGAGTCGCTAGTTTTGGATTTTGCCGGAGCAGCGCTCTTACCGTTGTGACGTCACCGACAGCGGCGGCTGTGTAGATATTCTCCCTGGCAATTGAAGGGTGTTGGGCAAGAAGCTCACGTGCCTTCTCGCGACGGCTCGTATGATCGGCGAGATAATCCAGGCACGCGAGGCGAATGAATTGATCCGTAACCGGTTCCGAATCAATTACGGATTTCGGATGGGGCGGCATGAAAGAATGCCTGTCGAGCATCTCGACGTATTCTTTTAGCTTGGACCAACCGGCGAACTCGTAGCTGCGCGCAATTACGAGCTGAGCGTCGTTCAAACGGAAGTTTTGGAGTGCTTGAGTTGAACGAGGATGAAATTCGCGTACACGTGTTAATGCGTTCGCGTCGCCAGCACGCACACCTTTAAGCAAAGACTTTGCTTGCTTGCGGAGGTTTTCGATAGATGGATTGCTAGGAAGTGACTGAGTAGGCATAGCGATCTCCTTTCCGTGCAATACGGTGAAAGGCCTGTGGTCCGCATCAGCAGGCGAAGGAGTACGCTTTTGCCAAAGAATTTATTGTCAGGTCGGTTTGGGCTTGGCCCTTTCCGCGGACCGGAGGCGTTCCGAAACGCACGACAAGGAAGATAAGTGAAGTCGCATCATCATTCAAGCTCCAGCCCCACAATTCAAGGTGAGTCAGTTTGCAGGTTTGGGGCTCTCTCAACTCTCACAACAACTCTTGTATGATGCGCTAACAGAAGGAGCACTTATGCGATTGTGGAAAGCGACTAGCTGGATTCTCTGGATAGCATCAATTACAGCGACTGCCGCCGGCCAAACCAAACCCACCATCATTCGAGTCAGCACGTTATTCGATGGTCGCGGGAACGTAATCAAAGACACTCGGATCGTTCTTGAAGGCTCAAAGATCGTTCGCCTTGATCCAAAAGCTGGCCCGGTCGACTACGACTTGCGCGGCCTTACCGTCATGCCTGGATGGATCGATTCACACGTTCACATCACCTGGCGTTTTGGCCCGTACGGCAAGAACGTTGGTCAGGGTGGAACTACTCCGTATGTGATCAAAGAGTCGGAGACCAATGCCCTTGTTACTTTGATGGCGGGGTTCACAACGGTGCAGAGCCTGGGTTCGCTGGCAGACATTCCATTGCGTGATGCTATTGCGAAAGGAACGGTGCGCGGCCCACGAATTCTCACTGCCGTTGACCCTCTCTTCGGCCGCGGTGAACAAACCGGCACGCCCGAAGAAATCCGCGCCTTCGTTAGGAAACAAAAGCAGGCCGGCGCGGACCTTATAAAGATCTTCGCGGCTAATAGCGTGCGGCGGCCGGATCCGACTCTCTCACAGGAGCAACTAAACGCTGCTTGTGATGAGGCTCGAAGGCAGGGTTTACGAACGCTGGTTCACGCATACAAAGACGCGGTTCACGAGGCGATCCTCGCTGGGTGCACGGAAATCGAGCATGGAATACTCACAACAGATGACGACTTGTCGCTCATGGTCAAGAAAGGCGTGTGGCTGGATCCACAGGCTGGACTCGTGTTGGAAAACTATATATCGAACTGGGATAAGTTCTCCGGCACTCCCGGCTTTCCACCGGAGGTCCTGCCGATAATCAAGGAGCTCATTCCAATCTGTCAGGATTTTGCGAGACGCGCCTTTAAGGTTCCCGGATTGAAGATCGTGTTTGGATCTGACGCGCTTGCTGGTTCACACGGCCGCAATGCTGAAGAGTTCATAGATCGCGTGCTGAATGCCGGAATGGATCCGATGCGAGCAATGGTTTCTGCGAATTCGCTTGCCGCCGAAGCAATGGGGATGGCCGATCAAATTGGTTCGATTGCTCCAGGTTTGCAAGCAGACATCATCGCGCTCGACGGCGACCCTCTTAAAGATATAACTGCTGTAAGACGAGTTGTGTTCGTAATGAAAGGTGGCAAGGTCTACAAGAATGAAGTGAGATCGCCGCGAGCAAAGAACTAGCCCCCGCCTCTCAGCAGATAAACGCAGATCTTCGTTCATCAGTGTGTATCTGTGGCTGTTTTTCTGACCTTTTAATTTGAGATCGCACCTAAGTTAAACTCTTCGCAAACAAATTTCTCCCGCAGCGGTCGATTTCGCGCTCCCTCGTTCGTCTTAGTGTCGAGAGCACGCCAATTCATTTTCTACGGCGGCTCCGAACATCACCAAAGGAGATACTTTTTCATGGCAAGCCTGAGTACAAGTCAAAAAACTACGGATGCTCCGCAGCGTGGGTCCGCACCGGCACAAAAAATCACGCCATTTCTGTGGTTCGATGATAAAGCGGAGGAAGCAATTAACTTCTACACGTCGGTCTTCGACGACTCGAGGATTCTTAGCGTTACCCGCTACGGCGATACGGGGCCGGGTCCCAAAGGAACTGTGATGACCGCGAGTTTCCAAATAGCAGGACAGGAGTTTGTAGCGCTGAACGGTGGGCCGCACTTCAAGTTCACTGAAGCAATCTCCTTTGTGGTCAATTGTGAGACGCAGGAAGAGATTGATCGGTTCTGGCAGCAACTGACAGCGGACGGCGGAGCGGAATCGCAGTGTGGCTGGCTTAAGGACAAGTTTGGTTTGTCGTGGCAGATCGTGCCAACAATTCTTTCCAAGTTGTTGCAGGATCCAGATCCGGCAAAGTCAAATCGAGTTATGCAAGCAATCCTGCAAATGAAGAAGATCGAAATCAAGAAACTGTTGGAAGCATACGAAGGAAAGTAAAAGAAAAAGGGGAAGAGGGGAAAAGGGGAAGAAGGCAATTACCTCTTCCCCTCTTCCCCTCTTCCCCGTTTCTCCCTTTACTTTCCCTTACCTTAATTTCCGTTCGCGTGTACACTCTCCCGCGACTCGCTCAGACACCAGATCACTCGGAGGATACCTTGAAAACGACTGCACGCTTCCTCGCGCTAGCACTGCCGTTGCTTGTAGCGCTCATGTCTAATTCTTTCAATCGAGCGTCCGCTCAGGATCAACCAACCATTAAAAAAGACTCAATTCAAGTTACCGCGTGGACGGTTAATTCGTACAAAGGCAATTACGATGTGTGGAGTTGGCTGCCGAGACTTGAGTTTCGCGTCAATGGACCAATTGCCAGCGGCAGTCAGCTATATGCTGAATTCGCTCTTCCCACGGGCCCGTGGGTCAAGTTTGACTGTCCTACAGACAACATCGAAAAAGGATATTGGTGGAAAACGGAGTGCGGCGGCCGTGATATCGAAGACAAGTCGCCGACGTCGATGTACACAGGTCCAGTCAGCTTCAACATAAAGATGCGAAACGAGCTTGCTGGAACCGACTCAACTCTTTTTAGCGGAAAGATGAAAGTTGGAAAGCATCTCTCGAACGAACACGGTCCAAAGGCAGTCAACAAATTCGTCTACTTCGTGGACCACGATTGGAATCTACCGATCGGATATGTTTACTTGACGGCTAACGACCTCCAAGGTTGGGACGTACCTGATTTCCATGTCGCATTCTGGGTGCGCGGTGAGGCCGTACGATTCGATCCGCATCTCTTCTATCAGGGCAAGGAGGTCGGTAAGAAGTTTTCAGACGGGATGGAGATCGGGAGGGCTGGTTGCGAATCCGACATTGAAAACAATACGACGCACTATGTTGAGGATTCTGTTCCGCAAAAAGCGAAGTGGGCCCGCGTCAAATGCGATTTCCCTCTCATCAAGGGTGCCGACAAAAAAGGCGAAGCAGCCAGTACCTATCCGGACGCGTACATTCTCGCGAATAATCCCGGCGAATACGAATTCAAACTTCTCTGGAATAACAAGCTCGCACGGTCGATCAAATTCACGGTTCAGCCCGGTGGTAAGTTCGATAATGGCATTGCCACGTCGAACAAGCTTGGCAGCGATAAGGTGATTGTTCCTGTGCAAATCATCGGCGATCAGGACGGTATGTGGAATCGCACCGCCTGGAAGACCGACGCATTCTACGGAAATCCGCTGCAGGGTTTCACGGCGTTGCCGTAACGAAACGGGAAACGGGGATAGAGCGACGGGGTGAAAGGGGAAAAAGGAGAATCGAGGCTCCCCTTCACCCCGTCCCGCTTCCCTTTTACTTCATGGCGGAATCCTTCGACATCGCTGTCGTCGGTGCTGGGGTTTTTGGTAGCTGGTGCGCCTACCAACTACGGCAGGCTGGTGCGAAGGTCGCGCTAATCGACGCCTATGGACCGGCGAATAGTCGCGCGAGCTCAGGGGGCGAATCTCGAATCCTACGCCTTGGTTATGGCCCGGATGAAATCTACACGCGCTCTGCGCAACGGTCATTCGCGCTGTGGACAGCGATCTTTCAGCGCATCTCGCCTGATCAAAACAGATCGACACAAGAACTTTTTCGCCAAACAGGTGTTTTGTGGCTCGCGCATGCTGGAGATACGTACTGCGAAGCTACCGTCGCTAACCTTGAAAAAGTTGGCGCTCGTTACGAACGACTCAACCGGGAAGAGCTCACTCTTCGTTATCCTCAACTTGCCTTTCAGTCTGTTGATTGGGGCGTTCTGGAAGTGGAAGCTGGAGTGTTGATGGCGCGGCGTGCAGTACAGGCAATATCGGCGTTAGCTCAATCTGACGGGGTTACTTATTTTCAGGAATTAGTACTGCCACCCCAAACTTCAAAAGAGTTGCAGTCGGTTTCGTTAGGCTCAGGCCAGAACATCAGCGCCGGTAAGTTCATCTTTGCTTGCGGTCCCTGGTTGCCGAAAGTGTTTCCACGTCTACTTGCAGACCTATTTCATGTCACCAAACAGGAAGTGTTTTTCTTTGGCGTTCCTGCAGGCGACACAAGGTTTGAACCGGCACAGCTACCTGTGTGGATCGATTTCCACGATTTGCTCTATGGGCTTCCGGACCTCGACCACCGTGGTTTCAAAGTAGCCATCGATGCCCACGGCCCGCGCTTCGATCCTGACACCGGTGAGCGTGTCGCGAGCGCTGAGGGACTTGAAACAACCCGGAGGTACCTCGCTCAGCGCGTTCCGGCGCTCGCAAACGCACCGTTACTTGAAACTCGCGTATGCCAGTATGAAAACACTTCAAACGGTGATTTCTTGATTGATGTGCATCCGGAAATTTCAAATGTTTGGCTGGTGGGCGGAGGCTCCGGACACGGATTCAAACACGGGCCTGCGGTTGGGGAATACCTAGTTCAAATGATTTCCGGCGGTGCGGTAAGCGAACCCCGCTATGCACTTGCAACGAAGCAGAAGATACAGGAGCGCAAGGTGTATTAGGGATTCAGATATAGACACCACTGGCTTTCAGCCGCGTGGTGTCTATCCTTCACTTTGTGGAGTCGGCGTGGTACTCCTCGAGTAGCTTCTGTGCTTTGATGCTTGGACTAATCAGTGCGAGCTTTTGTGACCAATCGTACCCGCTGAAAACACCTACAACCTCGGCGTTGGCATTGTAGACCGGGCTGCCCGAAAAGCCATCGCGGCTATCGATTTTCACCGACCAATACTCCTGATTGCCGAGCATGTAATTGCCATAAAAGCTGCCATGCGAGACGACCTTGTCGCCGTGTGGTCGGGCAATGAGGAAGAGTTTGTCGTCTTTCTCCGGCGCGGTTTGAAATCGCGGTGCCTTGCCGCTCTTTGATTTACACATTTCCAAGAGCGCCAGATCAGCTTCCTTGTCGACTTTAAGTACCTTAGCGCGACAACCATCGATGAACACCTTAACGCTCAGTTCGTCTGAGGGACGAAAGCCAAGCATCACTTTTTTTGTGCTACTTAGGTTGCCGGAAATGACATGGTAAGCGGTCATTACGATGCCGCTTCCAACCATGAAGCCAGTTGCGTATCCATTCGGTCCCACATCAAACAGCACCGAAATCGCGTGCTCCAGCGCGTTCTGATCCTTCTTGGAGAATTCCAACTCCAGTGAGACCGTATAGCGTTCCTGCTGCTTCAACAACTTTGTCTGGTTGTTGTTGTCGGCAATGCATATCGGCGCGAGCAGAACCGTGACGAGGGCCATACAGGTAACACTGCAAAGCTTCCGTTTCATCGGGGCCTCCGTTTATTTAGTCTAAGGAACCGTTAAGTGCGTAGTTACGAATAGGGCTAAGTTGGTCTTGTAATTAAGTAACAGTTTTAAAGCTCGGGCAGCTTCCAGAAACTAGTGACCAGGTTCGCAACCAGAATGTGCTACTGCCTTGTGATGGACCGCTGCATTTTAGGCTGACCATTGCGGTTTCGCAACGTTTTTAGTGCGCGGCAGGACAAGGCTGTAGCCCGACTGTGAAGCAGGGCTTGGTTCCTAAACATATCTCCAAGCCCTCTTTGACCGTCGGGCTACGCCCCGGTCGATGTTACT
Source organism: Pyrinomonadaceae bacterium (assembly GCA_036559885.1). GTDB lineage: Bacteria > Acidobacteriota > Blastocatellia > Pyrinomonadales > Pyrinomonadaceae > PSRF01. The sequence goes on along the minus strand of DATBSH010000400.1, from coordinate 7,810 downwards.
GAGTAAGGGCAGAGCGATGATCGGCCTTACCTATTGCGCTGCTATTTCGAAAGGGGCAAAAAATGTTCGCATCGATCTAGCACGGATGGGTATCGTTACAAACCGTGCAGCCAGGAAGACCTCTCAATCACCTCTATCGTCGAGCTTCGCATTTTTCAGTTAGTATTCGGACTGTGACTACACTCGAAATTAAACTCAAAGGTCTCTCACCTGCACAAATCGACAGTCTCTTACCTGAAGGACTCATCTCGCTTTGCTGGCGCGGCAGTGTCGCTCATGGCATGTACGTACCCAAGAGCGATCCTGATTCCATCGACGACAAAGACGTGATGGGTATTTATATCGGCCCACTCGAGCACTATCTCGGTTTCGGTCGTGATGATGTTTACGAGAAATGGGAGGGCGAGTGGGATTGTGTCTTCTACGAGCTAAAGAAGTTCGTCGGTCTGTTGCTGAACTGCAATCCAAACGTGCTTACCCTGCTTTGGCTAAAACCGAATGGCATTATTTATGAGAACGCGATTGGCGCGCGGCTTCGTGAGCAGCGTGAGATGTTCGTTACCAAGAAGGCATACCACTCGTTCTCGGGTTATGCACACGCACAATTCAAAAAGATGATCTCCTTCAATCAGGAAGCGCAGGCGCTGATGTCTAGCCTGGAAGGGCAGCTTATTTCTTTTGGCATCGATCCCGATTCCTGTGACAGCGGACACTCATTGCGTACGCTGGACCACCGGCCATTTGTTGGCGCAACTACTGAGATGATGGAGGTCGTGAAGAGATACAGAGGTGAGCGCCGCCGTTACTACAGCGGAGGATACATGGGCCAGAAACGGCGCGACTTGGTGCGGCGAGTCGGTTATGACGCGAAGAACGCAGCTCATTTGATTCGGCTGTTGCGAATGGGTATTGAATTCCTGACTGAAGGCACGCTTCATGTCGAGCGCGCTGATGCGCCGGAGTTGCTCAGCATCAAGCGTGGCGAATGGCCTTTGGAAAAAGTGAAGTCTGAAGCGGAACGCTTATTTGAGCTATCGCAGGAGGCATATGTGCGCTCACCGCTTCCGCCAGAACCCGACCGCGAGCGCGCAGAACGTTTGTGTGTGGAAATGATTTCTGAGTATCACGGTTTGACACCACGAGCTATTGAATTTCGTAATCACTGAAGCTAAGAGAAACGCGTTAACCAATGTCCAATGCGCTTCAGCTTGTCGTGAGGAGCTCAGGCGGTGCCCGTCCAACTACAGAACGGGAGCGAAGCGACCGATTTCGCCTGACTGGATAGCCAAGGTTAGTTCAGTCGGTCGCTTCGCTCCCCGTTCTGTAACTTTGTTATTTCTACCTCGCCCAATGATAGGCGAGATCCCCCACTAAAAGTGAATTGAATCTAAAGCCGGGCTGCTCGCTTCCCGGCTGCGCCATTTAGGCCGGAATCGATTTCACTTCAGCACTGAGGACTGCACCGCTGCCCTGGAAGTCTCTGTTATTCGACTGTAGTCAGGGTGTAGGTACACTATTCGCCCTCCGACGATCGTAGCCACAGCCGTCCCCTGCATAGTCCGACCATCGAAAGGAGTGTTCCGGCTTTTCGATTTTGACTTCTTAACATCAAATACCCACTCGAGTTGAGGATCCAGCAGCGTCACATCAGCGTGAGATCCCTGCCGGAACGTACCCCGATCCTCCAGGCCGAAGATTCGCGCGGGATTTGTCGCGCACATCTCAACAACTCGTTCCAGACTGATCGCACCCTGTTGCACTAAGTCGAACGCCAATCCAACAGCCGTTTCGAGGCCGGTAATGCCAAATGGAGCTTGATCAAATTCCAGAGCCTTCTCGTCAAGATGGTGGGGAGCGTGATCTGTAGCAATCGCATCGATCGTTCCGTCCTTCATTCCTTCGATAATCGCGGCCACATGCTCCGCGCTTCGCAACGGCGGATTCATCTTTGTGTTTGTGTCGTACTCGGCAACGGCCTCGTCCGTTAAAGTCCAGTGATGCGGCGCGACCTCACAAGTTACACGCAGACCTGCGTCTTTCGCCCGCCGTACCGCTGCGATCGTACCGCGAGTAGATACGTGAGCGAGATGAATGCGCGCATCGGTAAGCTTAGCCAACACGCAGTCGCGCACGGCATCGACCTCTTCAGCCGCTGCAGGAATGCCGCGCATCCCAAGTATTAAGGACCAACGACCCTCGTGCATAACACCCCCGGCGCTCAGCGAAGGTTCCTGGCAATGATCCACAACAGGCAGATCGAATCCATTTGCGTACTCCATCGCGCGTCGCATCATTCCGGGAGACGGCACGGGACGTCCGTCGTCTGAAACGGCGACGATGCCGGCGTTCTTCATTTCACCCATTTCAGACAGCTCTTTCCCCGCACTCGCCTTTGTGATCGCGCCGATGGGAAATACATTCGCCAGCTGTGCGGCTTTACCCTTATCAATTACAAAGCGGGTAACCGCCGGATTGTCATTCACGGGATCTGTATTTGGCATCGCACAGATGCTGGTCCAACCTCCGGCAACAGCCGCCGAAGCGCCAGTCGCGATCGTTTCTTTATACTCATGACCCGGCTCGCGCAAATGCACATGCATGTCAATGAAACCCGGCGCGACAATCAATCCGGTCGCATCAATTAGCTTCGCGTCTTCCGGTGCTCGCTCCGATCGGTCCAGCAGACCGACAATCCGGCCTTCTTCTATTAAGAGGTTTCTGCCGGCGTTTAGTTGCGTCGCCGGATCAATTACGTAACCATTTGCGATTAGCAGCTTCATCCTTTGGTAGCTTTCCCGTTTCTACGTCCTTTCTTTGGGGCCGTCTTCTCTCTCCCCACGGCCTCTTCCCGCGTTCCGCCCGCGAGTAAGTACAATACCGCCATGCGCACGGCTACACCGTTCGTCACCTGGTCCAAGATCAGTGAACGACTTCCGTCGGCGATCTCGGAAGAGATTTCGACGCCGCGATTCATCGGACCTGGATGCATCACGATGACGTCGTCCGCCGCCAATTCAAGATGCTTCGGATGCAGGCCATAGTGCACTGCATATTCGCGCATCGATGGAAAGAACGCTGCGTCCTGCCTTTCCCTTTGGATACGCAAGATCATGATGACGTCGGCTCCGGTGATTGCATCTTCGATGTGTCTCTCGAGCTGGAGACCATCGTCAACCAGCGTGGCAAACTCCGGCGGTGCCAATGTTCCGGGACCCGCGACACTCACATTCGCGCCGAGTTTTGTAAGCAGATAAATGTTGGACCGGGCGACACGAGAATGAAGGATGTCGCCGATGATTGCGACTTTCAGACCTTCGATTCTGCCTTTGTGTTCTCTGATGGTCAGGGCATCGAGCAGCGCCTGGGTTGGATGCTCGTGCGATCCGTCACCCGCGTTGATGATTGGCGCATTGCACATGCGCGCCAGATGCTGGGGGGCACCCGCCATCGAATGGCGGATAACGATGCAGTCGGGCGACATCGCTTCCAGATTACGCGCCGTATCAAGGAGAGTCTCGCCTTTTGTCACGCTCGATGTCGATACACTGACGTTAACCGAGTCTGCTGATAAACGTTTCGCTGCAATTTCGAACGAAGTTCTAGTGCGTGTTGATGGCTCAAAGAAGAGATTGATAACGGTCCGACCACGTAACGCAGGCACCTTTTTGATCTCGCGACGCGAGATATCACGAAAGGTTTCAGCGGTGTCCAGTAGATGCGTAATTTCGCCCGCTGACAGCTCACGGATGCCGAGAAGGTGTTTTCGTTGGAAGGTGGTTTGCACTTTTATTAGTCTTATAGATCCTATAGGTCCTATTTCCCCATAAAAAAAGCGGCCAAACTGGCCGCTTTGAAATCAACCCGTCTCCGACGGGCGCTCGACGATAACGACTCCCTCTTCTTCGTCAAATTCCTGGAGCATTACCTTAATGATCTCGCTCTTCTTAGTTGGGACAAGCTTACCGATGTAATCAGCCTGAATAGGCAGCTCGCGGTGTTCCTTGCCCCGGTCGATCAGCACGGCGAGCTGAACTCGTCGCGGTCGTCCAAAATCAATCAGTTGATCAAGAGCCGCGCGAATGGTTCTGCCGGTGTATAGCACATCGTCGATCAAAACTATATTTCGATTTTCAATGTCGCCCGGAAGGTCTGTTCGATTCACGACTGGCTTCGCGCCGACTGTCGAAAGATCATCGCGATAAAGAGTTATATCGAGCACTCCGACTGGAGGTCGAGAGCCTTCGAGGTCAGCAATCTTTTCGGCCATCCGTTCAGCAAGTGGTACTCCGCGACGTCTTATGCCAACGAGAAAAAGGTCACCGGCACCGTGATTCTCCTCAACGATTTCTGAAGACAATCTGGCCAGCGCGCGATTGATTCGCGGGCCGTCCATGATGCGCGCTTTCTCGACGAAATCCATGCGAGTCGGGATACTAACAGCGCGCCGCGGGAAGCGCAAAGGGCGCGAGCGGCATTGAAACTATAATCCTCGTCGGGAAAGCCCCGTAATCATTTGCCATATATCATTTGACATTTCTCATTTGTCATTATGAGCAAGCGAAGCGCAAAGGGAGGAGGGCACGTGACCCTTCGCGCTTAGCCCTTTGCGTCGCTCGAACGAGAAAATGTCAAATGCTATATGGCAAATGATTTGCGCTTCTCGTCCCACTCTGCTACAAAATAACGCGGCTGATGCTCTACCGCTCACTGCTGCGTCCGATACTATTTCGGCTCCCTCCGGAGACAGCCCACGAATTGGCGTTACACTCGCTTGAGCTATTAAAACCAAAGAGCATAAATCGCTTCGTTCATCAGCACTATAGCAGCGACGACTTCGAGGATCTTCACCGCTTCGGGCTGAGATTTTCGAACCCCGTAGGACTCGCCGCCGGATTTGACAAAGACGGCATCGCTTTACAGTCGCTCGCGGCGCTGGGCTTTGGCTTTATCGAGGCGGGAACTGTTACCTACCATTCACAACCCGGTAATCCTCGACCGCGCTTATTTCGGCTTCCTCAAGACCGTGCGTTAATCAATCGCGTGGGTTTCAACAATGCCGGGGCTGCCACATTCGCAGAGAAGGTCGCGAAACATAGACCGCAGTGCATTCTCGGTGTCAGTATAGGCAAAAGTAAGATTACACCGCTGGAAGAAGCGACTGGTGATTATCTGAAGAGCTTCGAGCTCGTTTATCCCATCGCTGATTACATTGCAATCAATGTAAGTTCACCGAATACGCCGCAGCTGCGCGAGCTGCAACAAGCCGATCAACTATCGTCGCTGCTAAACTCACTGCAAACGAAAAATGATGAACTGCAACAAAAATTCCGACGGCCAACAAAAATGCCCCTGCTCGTAAAGCTGTCTCCCGATCTCGAACAAACTGAACTAGAGCTTATTGTGGATGTATTGAGGCGTTTGAATGTTGACGGAATAGTCGCAACAAACACGACTACTAGACGCGATAATCTTCTGAGCCATCAGACAATGGTCGAAGCGATTGGTAATGGCGGACTCAGCGGTGTTCCCTTGCGGAATAGGTCGACACAGATCATCGGGAGTCTTTACGAACTTACTGAAGGCAAAATCCCGCTTATTGGAGTGGGAGGAATTTTTACTCCCGCGGACGCGTGGGAAAAAATTGCGGCGGGCGCCAGCCTCATTCAACTTTATACAGGCTTTATTTACCAGGGGCCACGCATCGCGAAAGAAATTAACCAAGGACTCATCAAGTACGTAAGAGATAATGGGTTTCGAAACCTCGATGAAGCTGTAGGACATCGAGCAAAGGAACTGAAAGGCTAAACTATGGACCTGACACCAAAAGAGCGAACAATAGTCGCACTCGACGTGGACACAGCTGAAGAAGCTTTAGAGCTCGTCACTCAGCTTCAACAAATGGTTGGCATGTTCAAAATCGGCTCCCGGCTTTTCACGTCAGCCGGACCAAAACTAGTGGAAAAGATCGTCGATGGGGGAAACAAGGTTTTCCTCGACCTCAAGTTTCATGACATACCGCATCAGGTAGCCAGTGCGGTACGTTCAGCGACGCGGCTACGCGTCGCGATGCTTACAGTGCATGCGGCCGGCGGCCGAGAGATGTTGCGACGAGCGGCGGTTAGTGCAAACGAAACAGCCCAACGTGAAGGAATCGCGACACCATCGGTGGTGGCGGTCACTGTGTTAACCAGTATCGACAGCAATGTGCTCGCCGAGATCGGAATCTTGACTAGCCCGGTCGAAACCGTTACGCGTTTGGCGTTGCTCGCAGCATCCGCCGGTGTGAATGGAGTAGTCGCCTCACCACAGGAAATCTCCGCAGTCCGCGCGGCTGTTGCTGACCCAAGCTTTCTGATTGTGACCCCAGGAATCCGACCAGAGTTCAGCGAGACGGAAGATTGGGCAACCAGCGACGATCAGAAACGTGTGGCGTCTCCAAAATATGCATTAAAGGCTGGCGCGGATTACCTGGTAGTCGGTCGGCCTATTACTGCGGCCAAAGATGTGGCAGCTGCGGCTCTGCGTATCGCAACCGAAATACAAGGCCGTGCCGTAGCAACCTAGAGGAACCACTTCAATCTTGTAGCGTGTACGACTTGGGCAAACTCCGTGTTTGTCTCAGTAGCCACAGTCAAACACGAGAAAAAACGTATTTGCCCTGTTCCCCTTTTAAAACTATTATTCGACGGTGAATCTCAGTTTGAAACGGCTCGGTTTTTCCACACTTATACCCCTTTTCCTCGCCTTACTTTTTCCAGTCGTTGCTCAAGAGAACAACGGGGGCGCGTCGCGGTTGGCGTCCACCGCATTCCAGATTGGCGAGCGACTCACCTACATCGTCTCTTACTCCAATTTTCCCGCCGCAGCGCACGTTAATGTGCAGGTCGTCTCGCGCGGCAACTTCTTTGGCCGGGATGCAATTCAATTGAAGGCACACGCTGAAACGACCGAGGTGATTAATGTAGCTTTGTTTGCGCTCAATAACGACTACACCACGTTCGTAGATCCCCAGTCCGGATTGCCGTTCCGCTCTCAGCAGGTTGTGCACAATGCAATGAGTTCGACAGATAGTTTCCACGAGTTCAATCAGCCGGCCGGGACTGATGCAATTCCCACCAAAGAGATTACTGCTGCCGGCACGCATGACTTCCTATCGGCGTTCTACAAAGCTCGATCACTTCCGTTGTCAGATGGAGCTAGCTACAAACTCAGCGTGCGCGGTGAGGCCGAAGAATATCAGATTGAGCTGCGTGTGGTAGGACAGGAGGTAATCAAAACAAATGTCGGCTCAGTCAATACAATTGCGACAAAATTAAAAGTTTTGAACGATTCTCGGGTCAACGGTTACGGAATCCGAGTCTACTTCAGCGACGATCAGCGACATGTACCGGTGCTGATGACCGCAAAAATCAATAGTGGCGAGCTGCGGGCCGAACTTGCCGGATCAGCATTCGTTGAGCCGCCGCCTGCTACACCAGCGCCAAAGCCTACGCCCGTCGTACCGGCTGCGACGCCCCAACCTACACCGGCAACTCCTTCTGAAGAACCACCTCCCCGAAACGAGAATTGGCCATTCACAATCGGAGAGCAGCTCAACTATCAAATCTATCTTGGCAATAACACTCTGGCAGGAACCGCGACCTTCCAGGTGAAAGGTCGTTCACGTTACTTCGAACGCGATGGCCTACTACTTACGGTCAAAGCCCAAACCGCTGGTGCTGCGGCCCGGATGTTCGTCGCAAACGATCAAATCAACACGTACGTTGATCCAAAGGGTTTACTTCCCTATCGGACAGAACTCAACCTCGTT
>DATBSH010000399.1:0-44425 GCA_036559885.1 Pyrinomonadaceae bacterium | reverse complement strand
CCAGATCTTTCCCTGAAGCGACTTCAGCGCTGGAGATTTCCGGTCCCGATCAATTAGCCAGTTCACGTACTCTACCGTTGCATCAACCGACCAGACTCCTTTGTGAATCTCCGGTGGCTGTTCACCTGTCTCGTGGGAAGTAGAATATTCGCGAGCAAGTGCTGCGATATCCTCCTGCACCTCCGCTTTGCTTGAATTCGCGCCTAGATATTGTCTTATGTGCTTGCGGGCGAAAGGGAAGAGGATGTCGTGGACAAAAGAGATGGGAGTTACGGTGCCTTCAATATCGAGTAGTAGCGCACGCGTCGTCGTTGCAGCGTCTGTCATGACTGCGATTTCGGTACACCAGTACCGGGCACTGTCGATGGGCCGAAACAAAGCGGGATGTGATCCCGATCCACTCCGCTGTCCGTGTAATGCGGTGTCCAGCCGGATACGTCTTGAAACAAGCGGATGGCACGAATGCGACGATCGGCACACAGATTGAACCAGTGGAATGTGCCGCGAGGAACGCGAATCAAATCGCCCGCTGTGACTTCTATTGCTACTACTCCGCCGGTCTTTCCACGAACATGAAAAAGGCCGCTGCCGGAAATGATGAAGCGAACTTCGTCTTCGTCATGCCAGTGTTCCCGGTCGAATCGTGCCAGCATTTCCTGGAGGCCGGGCGTATCCGGAGTTACGTCAATAACATCAGCCGTCACATAACCACCGATCGATTTCAGTCTCTCAATTTCATTGGAATATCCCTTAAGCACTTCATCTGCAGAAGCGTCGGGTGCAACACGCTCGCTTGCAGGCCAACGCTCGTAGTCGATGCGCAAAGTTCTCAAATAATCGCGAATCTCCCGCTCATCTCTTAACGTTCGATTCTGATCGTGAATGGTGACTAGAGCCATATTCAGTTGCCTCTTCTTTTCAGATCCAACGTTCTACCGACAGCTTCGAGCAAAAACTCCAGAATCTCAATATGTCGCTTGGCTTCGCGCAGGTCTTTGCCCCATGAATAAAGTCCGTGTCGATGCAACAGGAGCCCGTGAGCCTCAGGTCGTTCGGTTAAGACTGCGCTCATGGTTGCCCCAAGCTCGCGCATGTCTTGTGAGTTATCGATAATCGGAATCCATTCACGATGCTCGTGCGTTTTAACGCCGGCAAGTCCTTTGAGCATCTCGTAACCTTCAATCGCCAGGCCACCTTCATCAGCGAAAATATCAGAGACAATCGTGTTCCATACGGAGTGAGTATGCAACACGGCACCAGCTTTTTTCTGCTTTACGATTTCGACATGAAGCAATGTTTCGTCAGACGGTTTACCAGTACCGTTAACAACGCTAGCCTCATCGTCAACCAAAAGAATCTGTTCGCGAGAGATTTCACCTTTGTCAACACCACTGGGAGTCATAGCAATTAGCAGTGGTTGGTATTGAACGACTGCACTTAGATTTCCGCTGGTGCCGAGCATCCAACCACGCGCGTGCAGAGACTTCGCAGTGGCAGCCAGATGTGCTGCGATTTCGCTGAAGCTTGTATTGGAAACGTGAGCGGACTGCATTGTCTTCCAGCCCCTCTCTAATGAACCCACTTAGCTAAGAATTGTGGATGCTTCCAGTCCCAGACTCTATCCGGTTGCTCATCAACATTGACGGGCCTTGAGTTCCATAACCACGTAGCGTGTTCTGTGGCGCCAAGTGTCTGAATGGTGACGCTTATCAAAAGCAGCATCGCTCCCAGTAATATCTCAAGTCGGTGGCTCAAGGTGCGACGACTAAAGCCCTGCTTTCTCCAGGCTGTCAGGGCTGATGTTCCAAGCAGGAAGAACCACGGCACAACACCCGTGGAGTAACGCGGTCCATAACAATGGCCACCGTACCAGGGCGAATGCGCTGAGACAACAATCAAGTGAGTTACGACTATACCGATTGAAAGCACCGCGAGTCGAGGCAGTTCAAGTGCAGACCAATAGCGGAACACGAGATAAAAAACAAAAAACAGAATTGGAACGAAGACCAGGAGTCCTCGTGAAGGGCTGATCAGGTTCCCCGAAAGAGCTGTCCAAAAGGTAGTAGTGCCGAAGTGACGATAGACCAAATAATAGTTAGGCAGTAGTTGTCGATAATGAAACCATGAATAGGCGACAAAAGCGGCAAGCCACGCTGCACCAGTAGCAGCGTATGCAAAAAGGCAGGGGCGGTAGAACAAAATCAAATAGATTGTGATAGCAACGATGGCCACAGAAAAGGTTGGTCTCACAAAATAGGTCCACGCCAATAAGGTCGCCAGGATGCCGGGTCTTAATGACCATTTACCTAATTCATTTGCCACGAGCATTAGCACAACAAATCCAAGCAGGAAGATACCCCACGTTTCAGACCACAATGCTCTTGAGGCCGTGCTCCAGATTTGTGTTCCCAAAGCAGTACTCAATGCCAAGCCGGCACTCCAGCTGAGCGGGAGCACGAAGCGGCTCGTAAAATAAAAAACGACTGACAGAATCGCCATTAACAACGCGGCCAGACGAGCCTGGATCGTGATCTCGCCGGTAGGGTTGTAAGTCCCATCTGCATTAGCCGCCGACACGCCCAATGCGTTCATCAAGGCGACAAAAGGTATAGAGAGAAGGGAAGTCCCATTAGGCCAGAAATAGTAAATGTGGTTGTCGATGTATTCGAGTTGATAAATCTTCCCTACTGAAACGTGATAGAGCTGATTAGTAGGCTCCAGACGTGGTATGTCGTAGCTATCCAAAGTGAAGCTGTGGTGCTGCAATAGACTCTGACTCACCAGCATCGAGTAATTCGAATCCGTCAACTGGTGCACGCGAGAAAAGAGAAAGAGCACGAGAGTCACAACAAAAATGATCGTGCTAACAATCAGATCTGACTTTTTGGTTAGGAGCGCGTTGACAGGCATCTACTCTTCGGAGAAACGGAACAGGGTATCAGGATGGAGGTTTGTCAGCTCCGCGGTCGCCGCCGTGCGCGGAAGTATACTCGCATGTCATCGTTTCGAGGATTAACGACATAGATCGAAACTCGACCGTCTGGAAGGGTTTGAATGGTTGCCGGTGACAAAAGCATCGTCAGGTACCACCCGGCCGGCAACACCACTGTATTGCGAAGACGTCCGAAGCTTCTATCCCAGACCAACTCCTCGCCATCCAAATAGTAGCTCTTGGGATCAGAGTAAGTTTCCATCAAGCGAATGCGGTTGGTTTTTCCTGCCTCGAGTGCATGAGCGAGGTGAGTGACTACAATTTCGCTGTCGTCTTTGATCGCTTCACCAATTGGGAGTTTACGTTCGGTTGCATGCTTGCCGCTGATAATTTCGCATTTGAGTTTCTCACCGGTGTCTAGATCGATGCTTTCAGGATCAGTTACGTGACTGCCCGCCCGCACAACGTTGAAATAATATTTTTCGCCCACTTTGCGCACGGTGTAGTCGTGAGTGATGCGAAAGGCATGTGACTCTGGCGTCTGTAGTTCGTACAGGATCTCGCGGTCCTGATAAGCACGTTCACTAACCGGCGGGTTCTGATTCTGCGCGCGAACAATCAAAAACAAACAAAACAGAACACATAGCGAAAGGATCATCACGCGGTGTGTGTTCAGGATCATCTTTCTCACACAATCCAGATCAAAGGATGCAACTTCGTGGGCAAAGTCCTTACGATTAGGTCTTCACGGCTTAGCATCGAAAGTCGAAAGATGCCACGGGCTTGTCCCGTGGTACTTCACGTTCGGTGCTACCTTCGGCTAAGACTAGACTCATGGATAGCGCCGTGGCATCACTCGGTTTTTAACCCCAACTCAGCGATTAAGTCTTCGTCTTCTTCTCCGGCAACTTCTTAGCTCTAATTGTCACTTCGAGCTGCCCGCCGCTACCGGCATTGACGAAGGCTAGTTTTAAATGTCCGTCTGACTCCGTCAGTACTTGCGTCGCTACTGAACACGAAACAACCTCATAACCAATAGGCAAGACAACGCTGTCGCGCGGAATTCCCAGCGGACGCTTAAAGACGATCTGCTCACCTTCAATGTAATAGCTCTTGTCGTCTTTGTATGTCTTAACAATCGCCAGACGATATTCGCCACGTTCGGGAACGGGATGTGCGAGAAAGACTTTGATGTAATGACCTGTCGGCGTGAAGCTCTCGGCCGGTGAATCAGTTTTTGCCTGCGCGCCAGTGACCACCTCAAACTTCAACGGCTTACCCGTTGCGAGATCAACCACCGATTCGTCCGACGCCTCGCTTCCTTCTCGAATTGGATTGAAGTGAAAGCGCGCACCAACTCTGATCTCAGTCACCTCGTAGTAGATTTTGAACTGATGAGTTTCTGGTGCGAGTAACTCGTAGCGAGTGTAAGTGTCGGCGGTAATGTATTGAGCCGACACTGCTCCGCAGGTAGCGATGAACCAAAGAACGATCATTGGGAGAAAGTTCTTTTTCATTTGAACCACTTCGTCGTGACCTGCGAATTCAATCTGGAGTGCGACTGAGCTCATGTTCTGACGCTTGAGCGCCGAAGGCGCGGAATAGAGTAGCCAGGGGCAAGTGCGAGCGGCAGCGAGCACGACGCCCCTGGATCTGATCGTGGTGACGACGCGAGCACTGAAAGTGCGACATAAAACAGCCGCGTTATGAATTCATGTCGCTCCTTCAGAGCTCAGCTCAGCAGGTGAATCGAACCAGGGGCTGCGCGCTACGCGCTTGCCCCTGGCTACCTTATTCCGCGCCTTCGGCGCTAAAAGTCCGATCCTGCTCAGACTGCACTTCACAGTTGAATCCGCCACGTCTAATTTGATAGTAGAGAGTTCTGATCGAGTAACCATCACCACTACTTACAGCTAGCGAGTCCACCTTCCATTTGGCATCCGCACTGGTCCCGGGTGAAAAAACTTTTCGGGCATCATCACGCCGTCTTTCTTGAACACCATGCCATTCTTCATGACAAATTCAACCTTGCGTAGCGCGTCGATGTTTGTAAGCGGATCACCCGCCACTGCGATTAGATCGGCAAAGAATCCCGGCTTGATTGGCCCCCGCTCCTTGATCACGTCAGCCGCTTTATACCCGTTAATAGTGAGGGCGTACAGAATGTCGCGAGCAGGGATGTTAGCGGCTTTCCATGTATCGAGAAAGGCGATTGTCATTTCTCCACGGGTGAGCCACTCGCCGGTCTTCTCGTCCTTCATACGTTCATTCCAATAATCGAAGTCTGTAGAAAATGTCAGTGGCACTTTCTTTTCCCAGGCATCATGCAGCTTGGTTACTGTTTGCCGGAAGGCAGCATCGCTCCCGCGGTATTTCGTGAACGGTGTATCTGTACCCGCTCGGAAGATACCTTTCTCAGCCATTTGCCGGTGGTGTTCAGGTGTCAGCGCATTGCCGTGCGCAATAATGTAGATGCCTGCGTCGATCGCGCGCTGCGCTCCTTCAGGTGTTTGGACGTGCCCTTCTACTTTGCAGCCTCCTTTAGCCGCCTCTCTAATAGCTAGTTTTATGTCATCCACCGAGTAGCCCCACGGTTTACAGTCAATGCACAGCTTGATTGTTCTCGCGCCGAATAACATGTTCTGCCGGATTGCTTTCACGATCTCATCCGGACTGTCGGCGTCAATGTATTCGGGAAAATTATTGTTGTGCTGTTTGTACATTTCTGGAGTGGGCCAGAATTGTCCACCCGTGCTGCCGATGATCGGCCCGGACGGGATCACTGTTGGACCTGGCAGCCAGCCTTGCTCGATTGCTTGTCGCAACGCAGTATCAGCGTAAAGCGCGTTATTCCCAACGTCACGGATAACGGTGAAGCCAGAACTGAGGAGCTGAATTCCGTTGGATGCTGCTTGAATCGCGCGCAACGGAGTAGATTCCATGACGTATGTAAGGTAGTAGTAGTTATTCTCCGGCTGCTCTTTATATGTCAATGCCATGTGGGTGTGTGCATCGACGAGTCCAGGCAGCACAGTCAGTTTTGACAGATCGATTACTGTGGCACCCGCGGGTATCGACAGGTTGGCTCCTACTTCCTTAATCTTTTCGCCTTCAACAATGATGACCTGGTTGCTGCTCGCGGAGCCGGTTTCAGGATCGATGAGCCTTCCGGCTTTGATCGCAATGATTGATGGGGAAGGTGATTGGCCTTTCGAAGTCGGAGAGACTGTCAGCAATAGCGTTAGAATTACTAAGAAAGTCCCGCTAAGTTTGGGCATGGCTGCCTCCTTCGATTCTTAACTGCAGCGACGAGATTGGGCAAAAACATGGCCTGGCAGGTGAGTAGGAAGCTTTGATTCAAGGTGCGGAAAATTGCAGGTCGGGAAGGGTGGTTTACCCTCGCTCAATTTTCATTATGGCTCAACATCGAATCCGCACTTCACGCTTAGTTCAAATGCAGTCAGGAGAGATCTTGCGGTGCAGGACCAAACTTGAATGGTGCCGTTAGTTGAGCGGGGGTAAACACCCCTTCTGCAATTATCCGCAGCTTGAATCAAAGCTTCGCACCCGCCTGCCACCGCGACGTGGTAATGAGCCATGACACTGAATTGAGTTCGTTCACACTCTTTAATGCTTCGGGAAATGAGAAGTCGAGTTTTTTATCGCTAACCGATCAGCTTCTCGTATTCCTTCTTGGCTTCGATGAGGATTGGAATGTCTGAGTCCGCATCTTTCCACAGTGCGAAGAAGTCTTGATACGCCTTGCGCGCTTTTGCGGTATCACCTTCCAGAACGGCGGCGCGGGCTAGTCCGAGGTGCGCGAGCGGATAGAGGACCGATAGCGGAGCCTGACCGCGATGGTCGAGTATCTTCTGGAACTCAACTGCTGCCTCGGCACCTTTATTGAGTTTCAGATTAAGGAGTCCGCGCACGTACTGGGGCCAAAACTCGGCGGCCGCTTCGTAGCGTAACGCCGCTTGCATTAGATCGAGTGCCTGGGTCGCATTCCCACGTGACAGTTCCTGCGCGCCGCGAACTGTAGGTATCCACAGCGAGTTGACGAGCGTATCTTTTGGATATTGCGTCTTGAGTTCGTCGAGCAGCGTCTGCGCCTGACTGCTTTCACCACATAACGCTAGCGCCAGCGCCGTACGCGTTAACGACACCTGGTTTCGTACGAGCGAAAGCGCTTGGCTTGATGACGCCTTGGTCTGCGCGCAACGACCGAGGATCGCGCCACGCAGGGCGGCTTCAGCTGCATATTGCGCAGCAATCTCTTTGCCCTCACCGCCCTGCGCCAACTCAATCGCATGCTTCGAAAACTCCTGCGCTCGGTTTAGCTGGCCCGCAAAGGCTGCTGTCTGCGCCTGCCAATCGAGTGCGACATACTCATCCGGTTTTCCGCTAGCCCACATTAGCTGCTGCTGCATCGCCGTTGCGTCTCCGTTGACGAAGGCGATCCAATATAGGTTCCCGTGGTAAGCGGTCATATCGAGCTTCTGCTGCTGGGCTTGATCGACAATTTCTTTCGCTTCGGCGAGCCGATTCAGACGAATGAAGACATCAGCCAGATTCGCATAAGGAATGGCCCCATTCGGATTAAGACGAAGACTCTCCTGGGCAGGCCCGACGGCTTTCTCGAATTGCCCGATGTTAATGTAGCGCGAGGCGAGATTACCGGGTGCCCTCCAGTCTCGCGGGTAGGTTTGTCTGTATAGCTCCAGGACCTCAATGTATTTATCAACTTCACCAGTAACATAGGTATAGTAAAAGTATGAGATACGGAGCTTCTCGAGCTCACTCACTCGATCCCGCAGCGCGAACGCCTTTTCCGCGTATTCAGCGGCAAGCTTCGGTTGCCCGGTGTTGGTGTACTGCACTGCAAGAACGCCATAGGCATATGCGAAATTGGGATCCAACTCCGTTGCGTGTTTATAGAATGGAATCGCTTCGAGAATCCTGCCACGGTTTGTTTGCTCATAGCCCAGAGAATAGGTCTTCAGCGCCTCGAGCGACGAAGTAGTCAATTCCAGGGGTGCATCGAACCGCTGGATTGAGCTGAGCGACTCGCCAAGTTTCTCGCGCAATCTGGTCGCAGCTTGAGAAAGCGTCTTCAGTACTTGCTCCTTGTTCTCGGCTTCGCCCTGCTCGCGCGCCAGCACCTCGCCGCTTTGGCTGTTGAGCGCTTCCAAGGTGAGCACGTAATGGTTGCCGAGTGAAGTAATCGAACCCGCGATCAAAGCCTTGAGGCCTTGCCGCTGACAAATCTCCCGCGCGATTTCCTGAGTCACACGTTCGTCCGGTGAGCGGCCCATTAAGCGCAACGTCTGTCGCACACGCGCGTCGGGAAAGAGATTCAAAAACGGCGACTGACCGAGTTGCGTCGCCAGGCCTTGTTTCAGAGCGCCATCAAAGACTGCGTCACCGGTGGTGTTGACGAAATCCGCAAGCAGGATGGTGTCCTTGTCGGTCAGGCGGGCGCTGCGTGTGTGCTTGAGGTACCAAAACGCCGTCACCGCTCCTGCCAACGCCAACACGGCAAGCGTCACAAACGCTGCATGTTTGTGCAGCTTAACTTGATTAACGATGTACTCAGCGCTCGAAACCGAGTGTGGTTCGCTTGCTTGCGTTGTTACAGCCGTTCCGGATGAAGTTGCCGCGACGCTTTGGCCACTGCTGGTGCGCATCTCAGGAGCGACAGTGCGGTCAATCTCGGCGTCAACTTCCAACTTGCGCTTCACATTCCGCAAGTCGATCAGCAAATCCTTCGCTGTTTGATACCGCTCGTCAGGGTCTTTTGCCAGCGCCTTTGCAACAATGTCTTCGAGACGTTCAGGTACTCCTCCAATGAATCTTGAGAGTGGCGCAGGTGCTAGCTCTTGAATGGCGATGATTTGCCGGTGTACATCTTTCCCTTCGAAAGGCAGGCGCCCGGCGATCATTTCATAGAGCACGACGCCCAGGCTCCAGATATCCGTGCGATGGTCCACGTGCTCCGAGCCGGTTGATTGCTCCGGCGACATGTAGCTGGCTGTGCCCAACACCACGCCTGGCTCAGTGTTCACCAGGACCTTTGTTCCAGCTTCGGTATCAACCCTCACCTCTGATTCGAGAACCTGCTCGACCGGTTTTGCAAGACCGAAGTCGAGTACTTTGACGATGTGATCCCGCCGCCGCACCATGATATTGTCGGGCTTGATGTCGCGGTGCACGACGTGCGCTTCATGCGCCGCATCTAATGCCGCGGCGACCTGGGCTGCGATGTCCAGCGCCTCATGAAGTTTCAGTTTATGCGTGCGCAAGTGTTCGCGCAGCGTTACTCCTTCCACATATTCCGTAGCAATGAACCGGGTCGCGCCTTCCTGACCGAATTCGTGGATAGTGAGAACGTTCGGATGATTGAGCGCCGAAACAGTCTTGGCTTCCTGAATGAAACGATGCATCCGTTTCGGATCAGCAGCGACTTCGGAGGGCAAAAGTTTGATCGCTACGGTGCGATCCAACTCGCTTGTGTCTCGCGCCAGATACACCTCACCCATTCCACCGGCGCCAAGTCTGGAGATAATCCGGTAGTGTGAAAGCGTCGTATTGGAGGAGATAGACATTGTCGGTTATGAATTTGCCGATTAGAGATTAGCCGCAGATGAACGCCGATCAGACCAACTCATGGCTGACGGCTTTGCACAAAAAACAATTTGCCACGGCTACTCGGTACTGTACCTAGGGCGATGTAGCTCCTCACTGCAACTTCTCGTATTCCTTCTTCGCCTCGATGAGGATTGGAATGTCTGAGTCCGCATCTTTCCACAACGCGAAGAAGTCGTCGTAAGCCTTGCGCGCTTTCGCCGCATCGCCTTGCAGCGCGATGGCGCGTCCCTGTCCAAGGTGTGCAAGAGAGTACAGCGGAGACATCGGAGCGAAGCCACGGTGATCGAGAATCTTCTGAAACTCAGCTGTTGCTTCTCCACCTTTGCCGAGTTTCAAGTATGCAAGACCGCGCACATACTGTGGCCAGAACTCTCCGGCAGCTTCATAGCGACTCGCAGCCTCCAGCTCCTTAACTGCCTGTGCGGCATTGCCCCGATCAAGTTCCAATGCGGCGCGGATCGGCGGTAGCCAAATGCCATTCACAATTGTGAATTGGGGATACTGCTTCGTCAGTTCATCAACGAGCGACTGTGTTTGAACGACTTCACCACATAGCGCAAGCGCAAGACCGCTACGTGTCAGTGAGACTTGGTTGTGTTCGAAGGAAAGCGCTTGCACCGCTAGAGATTTGGTCTGCGAACACTGACCGAAAACAGCCGCACGCAGCGCTTCCTCAGACGCATACTGCGCAGCTACTTCTTTAGCGTTGTTGTGGCCGGCGAGTTCAATCGAGCGGCGCGAGAAATCCTGTGCCTGCCGCCACTGACCGCCGAAAGCCGATGAGTTGGTTTGCCAATCGATGGCTATGTATTCATTCTGCTTCCCGGTCATAGCCTCAACTTCGTGCTTCATCGCCGCCCCATCACGGCGAATGAAAGCGAGGTTGAAAAGCCACGTGTGGAGATGTTCGCTCTCAAGCTTGTACTGCTTAAACGCCCGATCGAGAACCGCCAGTGATTCATCATAACGATGAAGACGCATCAACGCGCGGGCCAGATTTCCATGGGGGGCAACCGTGTTGGGATTTATGCGAATGGCTTCACCGGCTTCTTGTGCCGATTTCTCCCATTGGCCAATACGGTCGTAGGCAACTGAAAGGTTAACGTAGGGTCTTTCATCCCGCGGGTAGGTCTGCTTATAGAGATCCAACACTTCAATATACTTGTCTAATTCACCAGTTACATAGAAGTAGTAGAACGATGAAATGCGGAGCCTCTCAACTTCGCTCACCCGGTCGCGCAGTGCATACGCTTTCGAAATATTCTCCGCCGCCAGCTTCGGCTGCCCAGTGTTCGCGTAGCAAACTGACAAGCCGGTGTAGGCTGAGGCGAAGTTAGGATCTAGCTCCAACGCATGTTTGTCATGTTCTATGGACTCAAGCCATTTGCCCCGGTTCGCCTCATCAGCCGCCAAGGAATACGCTTTGAGCGCTTCCAGCGATGAAGTTGTGACTTCGAGCGGCGCATCGAATCTCTGCAGTGAGTTCAGCGACTCGCCAAGTTTCTCGCGCAGGTTGATCGCGGCTTGGCTGAGTGTCTTGAGCACCTGCTCTTTACTCTCGGCTTCGGCCTGTTCTCTAGCCAATGCCTCGCCGCTCTGACTGTTAATTGCTTCCAATGTCAGCACGTAATGGCTCCCAAGGGTCGCAATCGAGCCAGTGATCAGGGCCTTTAGCCCCTGTCGCTGACATATCTCTCGCCCGACCTCTGCCGTTACCCGATCATCAGGTGAATGACCCATCAATCTTAGGGTCTGTCGCACTCGCGCATCGGAAAAGAGATTCAAGAACGGTGACTGTCCGAGTTGCACAGCAAGTCCCTGTTTGAGCGTGCCGTCAAAAACGCTATCGCCGGTTGTATTAACGAAGTCTGCGACCAGGACTGTGTCTTTATCGGTTAGCGCAGCGGCACGGCGGGCGAATAAAAAATAGCCCATGGTGGCTAATACCAGCGCAAACACTACAGCGCCGGTAACTGCAACGCCTTTCTTGTGTCGCTTAATTTCGCTGACGAGGTATTCCGCGCTTGACACGCGATGTGCAGCTTCGCCGCTGGCAGTGGCGGCGGCGGTTTCTTGTGAAGTAGTAATAGCTTGAGCACCAGTGTGCGCGGCAGCACTGCTGGTTCTGAACTCTGGCGGAACGGTGCGTTCGATCTCTGATTCAAGATCAAGATGCCGTTTAAATCTTCTGAGATCAACCAGGAGGTCTTTCGCTGTTTGATAACGCTCTTCGAGATCTTTCGTCAGTGCCTTAGTGACGATGCGTTCGAGCTCCGACGGCGCCTGCCGATCGTAACGTGCCAGTGGTGCCGGTTCTTTATTCAATATTAAGCCAATGACTTCACTGGGTGTCTCAGCTTCGAAAGGAACATGGCCTGTCACCATCTCGTAGATGACAGCGCCCAATCCCCATACATCGGTGCGACCATCAACGCGTTTTCCTTTTGCTTGTTCGGGCGACATGTAGTTCGCCGTTCCGAGCACTGTGCCTGCACCGGTGTCAACCAGAGCTTTCGTTGGCGCTTCGGTGTCAGTGGTAGAGCCTTCCGGATGGGTAAGCTTGGCCAGTCCGAAATCCAACACTTTGATATAGCCGTCACGCCTGACCATTATGTTCTCAGGCTTGATGTCGCGATGGATAATGCCTGCCGCATGGGCCGCAGCGAGAGCGCCCGCAGACTGAATGGCGATCTCGAGGACGTCGTTTAGCCGGATGTGCTGGTGCTTCATCCGCTGGCGCAGCGTCTCACCGTCAATGAATTCAGTTGCTATGAAGTGACGATTGTCAGTTTCATCGATTTCATGGATCGTGATGATGTTCGGATGATTGAGCGCGGATGCGGCTTTGGCCTCTTGAACGAAGCGACGCATCCGTTCCTGATTCGACGACAACTCAGCGGGAAGAAGTTTGATCGCCACTTTGCGATCGAGTTTGATGTCTTGAGCTAGATACACTTCGCCCATACCACCTGCGCCGATCTTGCGTAGGATGATGTAATGTGCGAGCGTCGTGTTCTGGGGCATCGCCTCGCTCATGGCACTATTGAGTTTTGTTTCGTTTACAGCCTAGTTCGAAAGGTACGCGGCAGTCGCGGCGTATAGTACCTCAAGACAGAGGATGTTTCACTAATTTTGTCGATCGCTGACTTGCCAAAGTCCGGGATTGAGCTGGATTTACGAGATTCTCAGTTCATCCAGTGGGCGCCTGGGATGGGCGACGTCGGCCCTTCGGGTTGCTTGAGCAAAATCTCAACTGGAACACCGTTTCGGTACTTCTCGAGCAATGCATCTGCATCGATTTCTACACCAACAGGATTTGCGGCAAAAGCCTCACTGTGCATGAACGCGTGGGCCTCTTCCGGCGTGGCGCAGCAGTCAACCTGAAACTCCATTCGATTCCCGTCCGGATCCCGGTAGTAGACTGAGAGCGTCAAGCCGTGATGCACGCGCCAGTAAGGTGTGATTCCCAGATCCTTGAGACGTGCGTAAGTTTCGAGTAAGTCTCCCAAATTCGCGTAGGTGTAACCGACGTGGTTAACACCCACCCCTGAAGGTATTTCACTTGCTGAACCGTTGGGATCAAAGATCGCCATATTGGCGATTGCGAATCGATGGTGCTCATCATCATATGTAAGAAAGGCGAGTGCGGGATTTTTGTATTGAACCTTCGCTTCGAAGACCTTTTGATACCAGTCGAGCATTTTGTCGAAGCGTCTTGTCATGTAGACCACGTGGGCGAGTTTTGTTGGGGGTGCCATGAATGTTTATCTCCTTCGGGTTAGGGAGTTCTCCTCAGGTTTTGTGAACTCAATTGTTGCTGATTCAGATGTCTTAGCCTGCGAAGCAGGCGTGAGCATAAAGCCTGGGGCGTAAGCCCCAGGGGCATTTCCGAATCACGATTGCAGCCCGTGATAACGGGCGACAGTTCTTGTTTTCGCGAGTCTTTCGCCCGCTTACGGGGGCTCCCACTTGAAAATCACCAGCTTCCCTGGGGCTTACGCCCAGGCTTTATGCTCACGCCTGCTTCGCAGGCTAAGAAATAGATCCTTCATTCTATTCGCCACGTTTAGTCCAGTTTCTGACTTTTGAGGCAGGCGTAGGATTGAGCCGCAGACTTACGCAGCTCAATCTGATTGATCACCTCTCAAACAACTATTGCGGCAGAGACAATCGTCGCACGAGGTCGGCGAAGCGTGGATCGGAGCGCAGACTGTCGAATCTTGGGTCCACTTTGAACCGCGCCAGATTGGCGTCGTTTTCCTTCTCTGCCTTGTCAAGCCAGGCGAAGGCCTGATCTTTATCGTCGAGGGCGGCGTAGATTTGCGCGATCGAAACGGACGAAACGTAACGCTGCCTTGATAATTCCTGCAACTCAACCAGACCTTTTTGCGCTTCCGCTCGTTTACCAGACAATGCGTACGCACGTGCCAGCGCTGCGATTCCTAGCGGTTTGCCTGCTGATAGATTGATGACTTGCTTGAACTCAGCGATGGCTTCGTCATATTTCCTTTGTTGTTCGTATACGAGCCCGAGCCGATGATGCGCGAGAAGAAAGTTCGAATCCATTTCCAGGGTCTTGCGTAATTGCTCGATGCTCCTATCGTATTGGCGCGCATTAAGGAAGACCCACCCCAGAGTCATGTTGATAGGAAGCGAGAGCGGGTCCAGTTCTTGCGCCCGCCTATTTTCTGCCACAGCTTCGTCGAACCGTCCCGCGGACATTAAATAGACGGCATACCATTGGTGAGCGGTCGGATAATTGGGATTGAGTTCAATCGCTCGTTTATATTCGCGCTCAGCAGTTGCCCAGTCACGGTCGTAATAATATTTGACGTGGGCCAGCGAAACATGAGGTTCGGCCATGCTGTCATCGATTTCCAGGGCTCTGAGCGCTGCCGCCTTCGCTTTTGGCATCGCCTCATTAGGACGCATGCCTCCACTCGCATCCGCGGCTCCCAGAAGATCGTAAGCGTCAGCCAGACCGCTGTAAGCCAACGCAAACTTCGGATCTCTTTCTATCGCCTGCTGAAAGTAATCGAGGCTCTTCTGCATGCCCTCTTCGGTTCGTTTGTTCCAATAAAAACGCCCTCGAAGATAAAGCTGATAAGCTTCGTTGCTCTCGGTGTAGTGTTTGGCGAGCCCTTTCTCTTCGCCGGAAACTTTGAGCCTCAGTTTCTCGACAATCTCTCGCGCAATCTCGCGCTGTGTCGTCAGCAAGTCTGACATCTTACGGTCGTACTGCTCACCCCAAAGCAGCTTGTTGTGACGGACGTCCACCAGTTCGGCGCTGATCGTAAGATTGTCGCCGTGTTGTATGATCCTTCCCACGAGCACCGCACTTACACCGAGTTCATTGCCAGCTTTTAACGCGTCAGCCTGTTTGTCCTTATAGCGGAAGGCCACACTGGTCGGGGTTACTCTCAGGTTCGGCAACTGCGACAACCGGTAAATCAGAGATTCAGCCAGACCGTCGGAAAGATATTCGGTCTCCGCGTCGACGCTGCGATTCTCAAAAGGCAACACAGCAATCGAATCAATAGAGGCTTCCATACTCCGCCCTCGGAGATAAACCGTAAGAGCGACGACAGTGAGGGCCAACGCGACTGCCCCAATGAGCGCCGCAAGTTTGTGCTGCTTGATTCCGGAGACGATGTACTCGACGCTGGAAGCTGTTGACGTGCCGCTCTGTGCCGCCGTTGCAGCTCCGCCTGAAGCAGTTTCGCCAGCGCCTTGGTCTTTACCGATTGCTCGCGTTGATGCCACGCCGCGAACCTCTGGTGAGACGGTCCGATCAATTTCAGCATCAACCTCAAGCTTGCGTTTGAAGTTGCGCAAATCAACAAGCAGATCTTTAGCCGACTGATACCGCTCCTCACAGTTTTTGGTAAGAGCCTTATTGACGATCCGCTCCAGCTCAGCGGGCACTGCGCGTGCATAGCGCGTAAGTGGCACCGGTTCCTTTTGGAGAATCAGAGAAATAGTTTCGGTCGGAGTCTCACCGAAGAACGGCACGCGTCCGGTCATCATTTCGTAGACGATTACCCCGAGGCTCCACAAGTCGGTCCGCTCATCTACCTTATTGCCCTTGGCTTGCTCCGGCGACATGTAGACTGCAGTGCCCATTACAATGCCGGCGCTGGTGTGGACCATGGCTTTGGTTGGAGCATCAGGGTCGGTGAGGGAAGTGCGTGGCTCCGTTAGCTTAGCGAGGCCAAAATCGAGAATCTTAATGTAGCCATCGCGTCTGACCATTATGTTCTCAGGTTTGATATCGCGGTGAATGATGCCCGCGGAATGCGCGGCGGCGAGAGCGCCTGCAGCCTGAATCGCAACGTCCAAAATCTCTGCCAGCTTCATCCCAGCGCGGATGCGCTGGCGTAACGTTTCGCCATCGATGAACTCGGTAGCGATGAACGGAATCGAGCCGTTCTGTTCAATCTCATGAATGGTGATGATGTTCGGATGGTTCAACGCGGAAGCAGATTTTGCTTCCTGAACAAAGCGCAGCATCCGCGTCTGATCAGCGGCAACATCGGCAGGCAGCACTTTCAACGCCACTCTGCGATCGAGTTTCGTGTCGTGTGCCAAATACACCTCGCCCATTCCGCCCTCGCCGATCTTCGAGCGGACTTCGTAACGGCCGAGTTTTGTTCCAGAGGCCAGCGTCATAAGGATCTCGATCGCACTATTTGATTGCGATTGGATTGATGATCGCCTGCACACCGCCGGTGATTCGAGCCGGACCGAGCGTGAACAGAAATTCCCACGCCTGGTCCTTCACCATCTCTTCGGTATTCATGTTCTCAAGTATATGAATGCCATTGAGCGCCAGCAGAATCTGATGAACTTCGTAGATGCCAGCGTCCTTTTCGAATGGGACCACTTCAAAGTTAGGAGTGTCAGCACCGATCATCGCAACGTCGAGCGAGGCAAGGTAGCGAGCACCCTCTCGGCCCAGTCCAGGATTGACCGACACAAAACGCTTGTTGTCTTTCCCCAGAAGCTTCTGCCAACCGGTATAGAAAAGCACAACGTCGCCTTTCTCGATCGATCGGATACCTTGTCGCTTCATCGCTCCTTCGATTTCCGCACGGTTGAATGCTGTTCCTTCTTTGACGATGTCGGTATTGAAATAACCAGCCATATCCAGCAGCACACCTCGCGTGGCGACTGCCGGCACATTCTCGATGCCGAGCTTCCTGAGGCCGTCGGGCATAGCGAAGTCGGCCGCCTTGTTGCAGTTGAAATAAAGATTGTCGATACCCAGATGGCCCAAGCCGTCAATCTGCGACCCTATGCCAACCCAGCCGGTGATGATGTCGTCGTTATAGGTGGTCTTGTTAGGTCCGATGGTAGTGCCACCTGCCTGTGCAGGCTGCAACACGGTTAGCGCAAAGCTGCGAGTACCGTAGGCGGGCGTATTCTTGTTTGTCTCAATCCCGAGTCGATAAGATTTGCCGCGGGTTACGAGCTTTGACGCCGCCAAGGTCTTGGCCGGGGTCACATAATTCATATTGCCGATTTGATCCTCGGGCCCAAACTTCGACGCGGTCACACAAGGCTTTTGCTGTGCACGCGCGCCTGCCGCCAATAGCAAGGAAATGGCCAACGCCGCTACGCAGTAATTCATCCGCATATTTTCTTCCCTCCTAAGAAGAGCTTTTGCGTTAGACCAACCAGTTGTGCTGACTCCATTCTACTGAGATCCGGTTTTGCATGAGGCTCATTAGATTGCCGTTCTGCTTGACGTGAATCCAGCCGCAGATGAACGCGGATCAAGACCAATCAAGATGAACAGCAAAATTCTATGGCAACGGATCCCGCCGCACTCCTTCTTTGGTAATGACAACGGGTTTGATGAGTCCTCCTTCATCAAAATGCATCTCATCAATACAAACGACTCGATGATCACGGTTTACTTCTCCTAAAGGTCTTCGGTGATACACGACGTACCAACGCGGCGAGGCCGGTCTATGAAGAACGGAATGATGACCGGCGCCCGTGGCCACCGAAGGATCCTGCTGGAGAATCTTTCCCACGCGTTCAAAAGATCCGAACACTGAAGATCCGATGGCATAGGCCACGGCATAATCAGGACCGGTCCAGCCACCTTCCGACCACATGAAGTAATACTTTCCATCTTTCACAAACATGAACGCGCCCTCGACGTAGCCCTTCGGTGTGATCTCCTTGAACGTGGTGCCATCAGCAAAAGGGACCAAGCCAGTGAAGTCGTCATTCAGTTTCGCGATATTGCAGTGTCGCCACCCTCCGTAAATGATGTAATACGATCCATCGCGATCCTTAAATACGAATTGATCGATGGGCTGTGCGCCGTTGTGAAATTTGTCAATTAGCGGCTTGCCGAAATAGTCCTTAAACGGGCCGCCAGGCTCACGTGCTCGAGCGACACCAATGCCGCCCAACTGTTGATCGTTCTGAATGTCATTAGCGCCGAAGAATAGGTAGTACCAGCCACCTTTCTCTACGATCGAAGGAGCCCACAGCGCTCGTTTGACCCATTGGGCATCAACGTTCGAAAAAATGCGCTCGTGTTTTTTCCAGGTGATGAGATCCGTGGACGAGAATGCGTCGAAAAAGACCTGCTCGTCGTATCGCGCCGAATAAGTAGGATAAATCCAGTACTCGTTCTTGAAGATATGTACCTCAGGATCCGCATACCAACCGGGAATGATGGGATTACCTGATCGAAGTTGTGACTCAGCGAAGCGTGCGTTGATGTACTGAATACCAGCTAGATCTGTGGCTGTGAGTGCTTGATCCTGGATCGTCGCGAATTCAGTACCTGTTGAAGCCGACGCCGAAAAAACGGTGGTCAGCAACACGATCCACAGCACCGGTTTCAAACCAGTAAACAAATCGCGAACGATGCGGTCATGCGAGACTTGTGAATTTGCGGGAAATTGCTCGCTCATTCTTCGGGGCAGACTGCGAGTCTACTCAGACATCGGTCATTTCCAAGTGAGGATCGACGATCGCGACTTGCAACTGACTATTACGAATGGGTCTGGGCGTGACAGGAATAATGGCGGATCTAAAACCAAACCCAACTTCGAGGCGCATTCTAACCGAGATACAACTATTGCGCTATCGGATGGAGGGAGTCGCAGGTTCTTATTCGGCTAAAACTTCACGTCAGTGTTCGCTGAAATAACCAGTAACATCCCACGACTGCGATTGCTGCTGAGCAGGCCGGTACATAACGCAGATCGAATTTAGGCCACCTCTTTAGTTTCCAGACTAAAGGTACGACCAACACAGCAATCCCAAGCTGCCCAAGTTCAACTCCCATATTAAAAGACAGAAGAGGAACCAATGCTGAGCTTGCCGTGTGAGCAATTCCCAGATCGCGTAGCACTGAAGCAAAGCCAAGCCCGTGCACTAAGCCAAATAAAAACGTCAACAGCCACCGATTAGGTCGATGACCCCGCACAAGATTCTCAACTCCGACGTAAACAATCGATGCGGCAATCAAGGGCTCAACAACGTGTGACGGAACCTGCACGAAACGAAAGGTTGCCAGCGCCAAGGTAACAGAATGAGCCAGTGTAAAAGAACTGA
Source organism: Pyrinomonadaceae bacterium (assembly GCA_036559885.1). Taxonomy (GTDB): domain Bacteria; phylum Acidobacteriota; class Blastocatellia; order Pyrinomonadales; family Pyrinomonadaceae; genus PSRF01. The sequence goes on along the minus strand of DATBSH010000399.1, from coordinate 25,263 downwards.
TCACTTTCGCCGCTGATCGAAGACTTCCTCCCACAAGCAGTAAAGCGAGCAGAAAAGCCAGGTGATCGTAGCCAGTAAGAATGTGTTCGACTCCAAGTATCAGGAATTCTCTGAAAGATCTGTTGGCGCCTTTCTGGGAACGAAAGTCGTAAGTCAAACGATCGTCACCAAGTCCCAGCATCCGTTCCGAAACTATCTGACCGTCCTGATCTCTTAACGTGACGAATTGTTTGTGACCTCGCGCCAGGAAACGCATTATTCCGGACTTCAGCTCGAAGTGCCGGCCAACTCGTTCTGAGAATCCAAGCCGTATAACAACCACCGAGCTTTCGACGTCGTACGAAGCGCTTTGCTCGAGAGGTGTCAACCGCTCATTGTCTGAATGCAACTCAACCTCATCAATTGCAGTCTTCAACAGGCCCGACTTCGCTTGCTCAAATTCGGCTGGCGAAATCTTCTGATCGCCATTCGAATCAATCAGGCTGATCCTCTGAGCATCCGCTGGAGCAAACGCCATTTCTAGAGTGACCCCACCGTTGCGATCCACTTTGATTTCCGTGGTACTCAATCCGGGATCATGAGCCATCACCTGTTTAGACCAAAGGCCAAACACCAGGAGAAGAATTGCTTTGTGTCTGACCCTGAATCGAGAACGATTGCGCACCTATTACCTTCTTTCGTCTCAGAATTCGGTAGTGACCTAATTTGAATTTCTTCTTTGTGCAACCTCTGTGCTCCCTGCGGTGCTGCGGGTGTTTGTGTTGATTCGTGCATTTCGTGGATCGTGCTTCTTGAAGCTAGACAAGAGACGATCCACGAATCTACACGAAACACACGAAACGCACCGGGAGACACAGAGCCCACAGAGGTTGCACAGCGAAATCCGAAATCAGGGCACGACCCAGAAATCTGTTATCTCACTCACCTGCTTATTGTTCCGGAGGAGCAACATGTTTATAGCCGGACAGCTCAATGATGACGTTTCGCTCCATGAGAGCGAGATGTCCATGTTTTTGTCACATTGCACTCCTACGGAGTGCAGTTCGTTTAAGGGACAGAAAGCTATAAGCATGCTGCTCCTTCGGAGCAAAGCAGGTGCTTTAAGGATGTCACTATTGTCTCAACGGTTAACGAGGCAGCGGATTTCGTTTAGCAGGACACCCGCTGCCTCGACTTGTCTCAGTCTGCAAACACGACTAAGGGTGTTGATGATTGCGTCCGTTCTGTGGAGTCGATTCGTAAGGAAACACCTTATTGAAAGCCATATCGTTACGATCTACCCCATCACCTGCTGGTCCACGGATTATCAAGTGATCAGGATCACGCAGATCGCTGATCAAGGCCGTGACAGCTATATCCACTACGTCATCGCCAAAGCGCCGGCCGTTCGGCCAACCGCCTGGAATGAATCCGCCGTTGTGGAATGGATCCTGAATGTTGCTCTTCAAAACGTCGCCACCGAAGATGCCGAGTCTCGAGTATCCCGGATCATCTGGATTACTGAGATTGACTGGACCACCACCCGCAAAGCGTACTTTGCTGGTTGAGAGATCGACCTTGATCAAGTCCGGAATAAAAATCCCCGCGATATCCGTGCGATTCGTTTCTGGAGCAACCTGATCCTTGAAAACAATTAAATTGATCAGGTGCGCTAACTCTGGTGTCTCAGCATATTTCCTAAAAATCTCATTGTCGCTTGTTGGACTGGTGCGACTGTAGAGATCTTTATCGGCAATCGCCACCAACCCCTCGTTGAAAAGTGGATTACCCTGACGCGCAACTTGAACAAACGGTCCGTTGTTCTTTGGTGCCTGCTTGTCATCAAGTATTCGAATTGTGCGACGACTTGTAGTTGCGTAAACACCGACAACCTGCTGATCGCCGCCAAGTTCGGCAATTGGAACTTCGAGCGCCATCAAGTGTAGGTTGAACCCTCCCTGTGAATCCTTCCCGGGGTTACGCAATTGAAGCAGGTCGAATATCGACTGGATGTCAGCGTAGAAACCATCATCTCGCTGACCTGCAAATGAAACGTAACCGTTGGAAAGTTCAGAGATGGCCTCTTTGGTATACCGATCCAGGTCAGCCTCGGTGGCAACGCCATCACGCGCAGGATTCTCGCCGTTGTCACCCTGGTTGTAAAAAGGCGTCGCATTCCCTTGATTATTGGGCGGTACCACACCCGTGCCTAAAACAGTTTCGCGATTGGTGCGATGATCGACCTTCGTGACGGTATAGGTCTGAGTCAGGTTCTGATTCGCATCATCAACATGTTGAACTACACCCAAATAGGATTGGAGCACCGTGGCTCGATTCTTGAATGTAGTATTGAAACGAAACTGGTAACTCAGCGTCGCGCGACCCGCTGCACGGTCTGCACCCAACGCCACATGAATCTCGTAGAGTACATTGTCGTCGAAGTTGTACTTGTTTGGCCCGATTCCTGGTTCCTGGTGTGGATACACACCAAGTGCTAACACTAGTGACTTTTGTCCATTGTCCTCATCAACGAACGCATAAACGTCAGTGGTGTTGGCGGCCGGGTCAAGTATGATCAGAGGGGCATCCATATGACTCGAAGCGAGTCCGGTCACAGGCAGCACTGCGATCGGCATCGAAGCCAACAGAACAGTAGCTACAGCCTGTTTCAGTCTTAACAGTGTGTTCATTTTCAAAATTCACTCCTTGTAAAAGTTGATTGCTGACTGCGTGAGTTACTACCTCGAACTGCCTTGCTCGTTAGAATTCGTTTGCGCCAGGTTTGAAGCAGCGTGCGTTCGCTGGGAAACAACATTTGCTGCGTTGCATACGCTTGCTCGATCCATCGTCTGGCTTGGCTGTTTTGCCCATTTTGAGCTGCGATTACGGCCGCGTGGAGATACAAACGAGCGTCCTTTGTTCCTTCAGCCAAGGCCTTGTCGACTTCGTTGCGCGCTTCCGTAGTCCGTCCGCTTGCGGCCAGTGCCCACGCCAACGCGTCGTGAGTAAAGACATCCTGACGATTCTTTAATTCTTGTTCGGCGAGTTGAACCGCCCGGTCGACATCTTCGCCGCGTGTCGAGAGGTAAAGTGAAACCGTCCGCGGATCTTCAGTCGATTGCTTTATGTGCGACTCAACTTCATTCGCACTGACTGAATCAGTTGCGCGTAAGGCATCTGCGAGAGCCCATTGATACTCGGGGAGTGGACTCAATTCTGCTGCTTGCTTGAATTGCGCAAGTGCTTCGTCGGCTCTGTTCAAGGTCCAAAGAATCCGCGCTCTTGTTAACACGGCGGGGGCATAATCGCTCTGCAGGCCCAGTGCAGCGTCACAGGAGCGCACCGCTTCACGAATCGAACCGACTTGAAGTCGATAAAGGGCCAGGCGGTTGTAAGCCCAGGCGCCAGAGTTTGGATCGTTTGGACTGCTGCTCGATGTTGCGAGCTGCATCAGATCAACGGCACCTTTCAGATCACCAGTAAGCCAACGCACGTGCGCAGCGCGAACGTACGATTGCAAATCGGGTCGAAGGTCAACCATCTTTTGATAGGCGGTAGCAGCGTCACGAATCTTGCCCTGATCAATCAACGCGTCACCGAGCACTCCGTAATCAAATGGTCTTTCGCGCACCCTGGTGAGCTGAGACGCCAACGTTTCAGCTTCGCTAAAGCGATGCAGGCTTTGCGCGACGTGAGCGCGCAACAAGAGTGCTTCGGGAGTCTCTGATTTGATCGAGTTCATACATAGCGCACACTGCTCCGCGAGTTTGTAATAACCCGGGTCGAACATAGATCGAGCTTTCCTTATGAATGCCCAGCCTAGACGTTCGAAGTTCTGAACTGCTTGCGAACCGTTGATTATCAGTTTCTGTTGTTGCGAGATTTCCTTGTCGATGGGTCCGTCGCCGTTGACTGATGCAAGAACCAGGCGGCACGACAGTGTTAATTGAGCGGGTGGCAGCGGCTTGTTGCTGCGCGAAGAAGAATGACTTCTGCCTATGGTCGCCAATACCAGAAGTATCAAACCGACCATCCCAAAAAGATGTACTACGCTAATTTTTGTTGTTCCGACTGTGAACCGCATCGAGACACACCTCGCCGCAGTCAAATGGCTTTGGTTTATCTCTCCATTCGACGCTGATTGGTCTGGGTCAAACTTCTATCAACTTATCTGTAGGGAAATACGAGAGGTGGGAGTGAATGGATTTAGGCTTTGAGATATCTGTACAAAGAGAGTTGGAGATGGTGACGTTGGGGGATAAGGACATTCGAACTTCTCATTCTCCTCAGGCTTCAGCCTGGGGTGCACAGCGGCAGTATCGCTTGTGAACTGTTTTAACGGTGTCCTTTTTCAACCCGTTAGCGCGATAAACCGTTAAGAACGGTTTCCCAAAATCTCGGGGCTACTTGGACCCCAGGCTGAAGCCTGGGAAGAATGAGAATTATCCTCACTTGCTCAATTGTTGTCTTAGGGGCACTTTCTTGAGTCAGAATCCGACCCATTTGTCGTCGGGCGAGAAAAATAGATGTTGCCACCGTCGGTCCAGGGATGGGAACCGATTCAATGGGGTTATGAAGATTATTGCTTGCGAGCAGTCAATAGGCTCGCCTCGAATCAAATCACTGCGGCAGACCCACGCGCCGCACGAGATCTTTGAAACGCGGGTCGGTGCGAAGGCTGTCCATGTTCGGGTCAACTTTCAGATACGTTATTTCCCAGGCACGATCCTGAAGGCTTCGTTCCAGCCATTGAAATGCTTGATCCTTATCACCGAGGCCGGCATAGGCTAATCCAAAACCATACGCGGGAACGTATCGTTGCTTGGCAAGTTCATGCATCTGACCTACGACTTTCATTGCTTCTTCTCTCTTGCCTGACCTGGCATACGCGTGTGCGAGATACGCGAGCACAGTCGGATCGTCATTCAGTTCTCTGGCCTTCTCACCCTCGGCAGTAGCCTGCGCAAACTGGCCTTTCAGATCATAGGTCTGACAGAGCAGCATGTGAGCCAAGTACCAGTTCGGATCCAGCTCGATAGCTTTGCCAAGCTGTTCGATGGCTTGATCGTATTGGCGAGCGTAGTCGTAGGTCGTGGCTAACTCCAGATTGGCAATCAACGACAACGGATCGAGTTCGACTGCTCGTTTGCCTTCAGCAATTGCCTGATCGAATCGCTGAGTGCTCGCCAGATTTGCTCCCCCATACCATTGATGAGCAGTCGCATAGTTCGGATTCAACTCAATGGCTCGTTGAAACTCTCGATCGGAGTCTGGAATATTTCGCTCGTACGAATAAAGCGAATAAGCCAATGCGGTATGAGCTTCGGCTAGTGTGTCGTCCAACTCTAAAGCCTTCCTTGCCGCTGCTTTTGCTTTTTCCATGGACTCCGCCGGTTTGCCGGCGGAGTATTCAGGAAGTAAAACATAGGCCAGAGCCATTCCCGCGTAGGCCTGTGCATAGTTCGGATCCTTCTCGATTGCCTGATTGAAGTAATCGATTGATGTCTTGAGTGCCTCGCCAGTGCGCTTGTTCCAGTGATACAGGCCCTTCAAGTAAAGCTGATAAGCTTCCGGATTCGCGGTGTACGTTTTCGCGACCTTCTGTTCGTCGGTGCCTGAAAGTTTGGTCCGGAGTTTGGCTGAAACGTTGCGAGCAATCTCGCTCTCCAAGGAAACGAGATCAGCCTGTTGGCGATTGAATTGCTCGCTCCAGATTACGTTTTCAGTCTGCGCATCAACCAACTCGAGTGTCAGCGTCAATTGATCGCCATGTTGTGCTATTCGTCCGTTCAAGATCGCTTGTACGTTCAACTCCTTCCCGATTGTCTGCGGATTAGTCTCCTTGCCCTTATAACGAAAGACTGATGAACGAGCCTTCACACTCAGATTTGGCAACTGCGACAAGCTGCTGATGAGCGTGTCTGTCATGCCGTCGGAAAGATATTCGAGTTCGGCTTTGCCGCCTTCGTTAACGAATGGCATTACCGCTATGGATTTGATTACAACGTTGGATGGGCGAGCGCGGAGATAAAAGACGAGCGCTGTTATACCAACAGCCAACACGACAAGCGCGATGATCGCTGCAGTCAGTTTGTGCTGCTTAATTCCAGAAACCACATACTCAGCACTCGAAGCACGGGTTTGAAGTGAAGATCCGCTGCTTGTTGAGGTGATGCTGTTGCCGCGTGTGACGCCATCCTCCGGTGCTTTGCTCCTGGGCGGCGGCGGAACAGTCGTATCAATTCCTGGACCTTCCAGTTCGCGACGGAGTTCTTTCAACTCAATTGCAACGTCTTTGATTGACTGATACCGCTCGTCCCGATCTTTCGCCAGACAGCGACGGACAATGCGCTGTAACTCAGTTGGAGCCGCTGGGTTCAAATCCGCAATGGGTGGAGCAGGTTCATACACAACCATGTGCAACGACTTGAGAACTGAATCTCCTTCGAATGGCTTCTTGCCGGTTGCTGCCTCGAACAGAATGCAGCCAAACGAAAAAATGTCAGAACGCTGATCGATCTCTTTAGTCTTGCCCTGCGCCTGCTCGGGCGACATGTAACCAACGGTGCCCATCACGGTGCCGGGCGTTGAATGGTGCGGCATCACTGCCGTTGCTACTTCGCTTGAATCATTACCTAGCAGCGCCTGCGGTTCGATCAGTTTTGCGAGACCAAAATCAAGAATCTTTGCGTGTCCCTCACTCGTGATCATGATGTTGTCGGGCTTCAGATCGCGATGGACGATTCCTGTGGCATGAGCTTTTGCAAGACCCTCTGCAGCGTGTTGCAGATAACGCAACAGCTTTCTCAGTTCGGTTCGTTCGTGGTGAATCTTCTCGCGCAGGGTCAGGCCATCGATAAACTCCATGGCGATGTAGTGCAGGCCATCGCTTTCACCGATCTCATAGATGTGCGCGATGTTTGGATGATTGAGTGCAGCCGCAGACTTTGCTTCTCGAGCGAAACGGTCCATCCGATCGTGATTTGCTGCTACGTCGGAAGGGAGTATTTTTAGCGCGACTTCACGGTTGAGGTGCGTGTCGCGCGCGCGATAAACCTCGCCCATCCCTCCGGCACCGATCTGAGAGATGATCGTGTAATGAGCCAGTGTCGTATTAGGGGAAATGCTTTCGCTCAATTTCGCTTCCTACTGAGGGAAATTCATCTTACGTAACATCGTTTGATACCTCTGATCGGAGCGCAATGGATCCATCTGCGGCTCGACCTTGAGCCAGCACAAACTCGAGAGGCGACTCTCATAGGCCTTGTACAGCTCGGCGAACGCTTTATCTTTTTCACCGAGATCTGCATAAGCTTTTGCGAGTATCCAGTTATTGTTACTTTCTTTTAGCTCAGAGTTTTCCGCCGTAACCAATCGCAGATATCCAAGCCAGCCGCCTTTCGAAAACGTCTCTCGTACCAGCGCCGCACTTTTTGCTCGACCGATGAGATCGAAGAATCTTGCCCGTTCCTCAACGGTGTTTGCGTAATCTCCTTTCATTCGATAGACCTCTGCGAGAGTGCGGTGCGCTCTCGCAAAACTCGGATCCAGCTCAATAGTCTTTTTATGTTGCGCGATCGACTCATCAAACCTTCTGGCATTGTATAAGAACCTGCCGTAATCCCAGTTGATAGGAATTGACAGTGGTTCGATCTCTAAGCTACGCCGGAATTCGGCCGCGGCTTCGTCGAACCTGCCCGCATTGGTGAGCAGTTCAGCATACCATTGATGCGCGGTCGCATAGTTGGGGTTCAGTTCGATAGCGTGCTTGAATTCGCGCTCGCTAGTCGCAAAATCATAATCATAGGTTAGCGCCAAGTATGCGAGCGTGGTATGCGGCTCTGCCAAACTGTCGTCCAGCGCCGAGGCCTGGCGGGCCAATTCACGCGCTTTCGGTATGCCTTCGGTTGCGGGTATGAAACCAAATGTGGAAAGCAATGCGTAAGTATCTGCCAAGCCTCCATAAGCCAAAGCGTAGTTGGGGTCGAGAGCGATCGCCTGGTCGTAATAATCTACCGCTTTCCGGAAATCCTTTTCTTCTCGTTTGTTCCAGTAGAACCGTCCCTGTAAATAAAATCTATATGCGTCAGAGTTCGCCGTGTAGGTCTTTGCTAACTTCTGTTTGTCTGCGCCTGACAGTTTGGTTTTTAGGTTGCTCGAAACATCACTGGCAATTTCGCTCTGTAAGGAGACAAGGTCGGCCTGCTTACGATTGTATTGCTCGCTCCAGATAACGTTCTCTGTCAGAGCGTCAACTAACTCAAGGGTCAGCGTTAACTGATCACCGCGTTGAGCTACGCGACCGTTCAAAATCGCCTGGACATTTAAGTCGGCAGCAATCTTTTTCGGATCAAACTCCTTGCCCTTGTAGCGGAACACAGACGAGCGCGCTTTCACGTTCAGATTAGGCAGTTGAGACAAGCTGCTGATAAGAGTCTCGGTCATACCGTCCGAAAGATACTCAACGTCGGCGTTGCCGGTATCGTTACTGAACGGCATCACAGCAACCGATTGGATCGTCGTTGGTGTTTTTCTGATGAAGTAGAAATAACTGCCAACAGAAACCACAGCAGCAACCAACATGAAAAAAGCAATCGCCGCCCAACTGCGCTTTGACTTTGTTAATTCGCGCGCCCCACTCGGCATTGTCGGGGGACGCAGTACGGTGGTTGGTCCAGTTGAGCGGCTAACGTTCCCGGCCGTCGCATGAGTAAGGATGCTCGTCTCTATTTCAGTTGCAGCTGCTCCCAGCCGCACCGTGCCTGCTTCTCCACTTACCGGTAGTGAATCACCGACGAGCGCCGTGCCATCCGTGCGGCAGAACACGAGTGAATCGTCAGTTTCGACACGATTACATTGGGGGCAGCGTTTCATTTATTCGTCTGACTTAAATTCACTGTGGCAGATTCATCCGCTTCAGCATCTCCTTGAATCGCGGCTCGTCGCGAAGGTCGTCAAGCTGTGGGGAAACGGCATAACCATTGGCGGTTTCCGCACGGCTCGACATGTGTTTCTCAAGCCAGTTCAAGGCTTCCGCTTTATCACCAAGCCCAATGTAAATAAGCGCAATGCTATCCCCCTGAACATAGTTCTTCGTCGCTTCCTGTTTTAATTCGCTGAGCAACTTTAATGCTTCATCGCGCTTGCCGGATTTCGCCAGCCAGAACCCCAGATATCCCTTGGGGGAAGAACCAAAATTCAGTTCGAGAGCCCTGCGCGTTTCGGCGATGGCTTCCGGATACATTCCTTTTGAGCCATATGCCCGACCCAAAGCCAGGTGAGCGTAAACAAAATTTGGATTGGGAATGAGAGTGCGCTTGTATTGTGCAATCGCTTCATCAAACCGGCGAGCGAGGACTAGCGTGTCACCAAGATTCGTACCGATGATCGGCGAAAGAGGGTCAAGTTCTTCGGCACGTCGCAACTCAACAAGACTATCGTCAAACCTTTTTACATTAGCGAGGTCAGAACCAAGCCAATGATGCGCAGTCGCGTAATTCGGTTTAAGTTCGATAGCGCGGCGATATTCCTTTTCCGAGCCAGCCCGATCCCATTCGTAATTGGAAAGATAGAATCCAAGCGCGGTATGTGCTTCTGCTAAAGAATCGTCAATCGCTAATGCCCGCAGAGCCGCCGCCTTCGCCTGAGGCATGCTGTCGGCTCCCGGCGCAACATCGTAGCTTGAAAAGAGGACGTACGTTTCAGCCAGGCCTGAATAGGCGAGGGCATAGTTCGGGTCCTTCTCAATTGCCTGCTGGTAAAAACCAACCGCTTGTTTGAGAGATTCGCCCGTTCGCTTATTCCAGTAGAACTTTCCTTTCAAATAAAGCTGATAGGCTTCCGTGTTCGAGGTGTAGTTCTTTTCGACCTTCGCCACCTCTGCGCCCGAAAGCTGCGATTTGAGTTTCGTTGAAACATCACGCGCAATGTCGCTTAGGAGTGTGACGAGGTCGGATTGCTTGCGATTGTATTGCTGACTCCAAAGAACATTTTCGCTCGCAGCATCAATGAGTTCCACGTTCAGATCTAGCTGGTCGCCGCGTTGAATGACTCGCCCGTTCAGGATCGCCTGCACATTCAATTCCTTTCCGATCGTTTGTGCATTCGTATCTTTGCCTTTGTAACGAAATACAGACGAGCGTGCTTTAACACTCAGATTGGGCAACTGCGACAAACTGCCGATGAGTGTTTCAGTCATGCCGTCCGAGAGATATTCAACATCCGGATTGCCGCTTTCGTTAACGAACGGCATCACGGCGATCGATTGAATCGATTTTCCGCTTCGCCTTGAAAAGTAAGAATCAACAACAACGGCGGTGACTGCGCCGACGACAGCGGTCACGACTAATGCAACCGCGATCGCAGTTCTTCGTCTCCTTGGTTTGGCTAACTCGCTCGTAGCGCTCGGTGATGGCTGCGCAGGAAGTACGGTCGTCGGCGCCATCGCGCGATTGATGTTGGCGTCGGTTCGGTGCGGAAGAATGCTGGTCTCGGTTTCCATGGGCTGAGCCGAGCCAAACTTCACTGTCCCGGCGTCAGCGCCGACTGAACCTGAGTCGCTCAGGAGTGCGGTGCCGTCAGTGCGACAGAACACGAGCGCATCATCACTTTCAACGTGATTGCATGTCGGGCAGCGTTTCATTAATCTCCAACCTCATTGTTCAGTTCTTCACGTAGTTCTTCGCCTGAGAGTAACTCGGCAACAAGGTATGGTGAGCCTTTGGGTGTTCCGATGTCGTAAACAGTGAGGATGTTTGGATGATTGAGGGCGGACGTCGCACGTGCTTCCTGTTCGAATGTCTTCATCCGGTCCGCATCGTTCGCAAAGTTTGCAGGAAGAATTTTGATCGCCACTTCACGACCAAGCCTGGTGTCGCGAGCGCGATAGACTTCGCCCATGCCACCTGCGCCGATCTTGGAAATGATGGAGTAATGTGCGAGCGTGCTATTGGGGGAAATTGTTTCGCTCAAGTTCTTAGTCTACAAGGGTCAGGTGAGCACAACATGATCACCTTTTCTGACTTTTCCAGTTTCTGTGACGACCGCATACACTCCGGCGCACGGAAACTTACCGGCGTCGCCAACTTGAACCTTGTTGTGGCGAGCGAGCGTCTTGAGAATCTCGGGGTCGCGAGCAAGTTTGCCCTGCGCAAGAGTTGTCATTACACATCGTGAGTCAGGTACCGCGATGCGCAGTCTTGCGTCACCAATCTTCAGGTCACGGCCAACCCATTCGTTCTCGACAAACCCAGCATCATTCGCCTTGATGATCACATTCATGCGGAATCGTCGGCGGTCAAACTGACTATCCGGGCGAAGCTCATTCAATCGATCGATCGTGGATTCAGTCAGGACAGATGCTGGGAACAAATCGAAGAAGGCGCCCGCGGCCACCGGAGATGGTTGACCTGAATCGGCGAAATAAGCAGCACCGAGTTTCTGATCAAGAACAACGTCCTTAGGACCTGCGGGATCCAGGTCACCCAGGTCCGGATGATACATATCGATTGTGTAATCTTCCGGCGCTACCTGAGCTAACCTGACATTGCGTTTGAAGTGATCTGACAACACGCGATCTACATCTGCAGAGTCGCTCCTTACCGTGGCGCCGTCAGATAACACAATTTTCACGGGCGGAGGCTGGGCACCCGAACGGGGAGGCTCGACGAACGCAGCGCGGCAATTGAGGATGTCGGGAAAGAGCTTTACGCTCTTTGCGCTCACCACCTTGCCGGAGTCGGCATCGATCAGAGCATAAGTTCGATCCCCTAACAGACCTCGCGCAGTGAAGTCCGCTTGGTCAAGCTGTTCGCCTCTCATTGACTTAACCGGGAATCTCCAGAGTTCGCTAACAGAACCAACTACTGTGTGAGACATGATCGTTCTCCTTTCTTTAAACCTCGAGAGTCAAGCGAGATTGTCCGAAGCAGAAGAACCTGCTGGTGTCGTCAGTAAAGGTATAGTGGTGTTCCTAAACACTCTTTCACTATGATTCCCGCGTAATCCCTCGAGAAACCCATTGCATAATTATAGTCACTTGCCCAATCGTTGCTTTAACTCCTCAAGCCAGTTGAACACGATGACGAAGTTTCGAGCCGCAGATGAACGCGGATGCACGCAGCTCAAGCCAGTCACCAGACTCACTGCAGCTTTTTGTACTCGTTCTTCGCTTCACTAACGATCGGAATGTCCGCGTCGGCGTCTTTCCACAAGACAAAGAACTGTTCATAAGCTCTGCGCGCTGCGGCGGTGTCACCTTGAAGTACGGACGCGCGCGCAAGGCCAACGTACGTCAGCGGATAGAAGTAGGAGAGTGCAGACCAGCCGCGGTTATCGAGTATTAATTGAAATTGGGTCGCGGCCTCAGGTCCCTTATGTTCGCTCAGATATGCCTGCCCCCGAAGGTAGGCGATTGGGAAGAGAAGATAACGTCCGTAGGCGTTGGTGGTTTCCAACAACTTGAGCGCTTGAGCGGGGTTACCTCGTCGCATCTCAAGCTGAGCCTGAATCAGCGGCGTGCGCTGGTAATTAACTAACGTGTCTGTTGGAAAACGTCTGGCCAATTCATCAAGAATGGATTGCGTTTGGCCAAATTCACCGCAGATAGCCAGCGCGTTCGCTGCTAACGAAAGCGTAATCCGGTCGTGCGAAACTTCCAGAGCCTTCGCAGTTTGCTCTCTTACCTTGCTGCAGTCACCAAATTGCACGTCGCGCACAGCCATACTCGCTGCGATCTGTGCTGCAACCTCTTTCAAATCACGCCGCTGAGCCAGATCTATGGCATTACTGGAGAATTCTTTCGCTTTTCGCAACTGCCCCGTGAATGCGGCAGAGTCGGCTTGCCAGGTTTGAGCGGCGTACTCTTCAGGCTTGCCACTGGCCCATGCAATCTCTTTCGTCATTGCCGCCGCATCGTTCTGGACAAAAGCAATTCGGTAAAGATTTTGGTGCATTCTCAAATTCTCGAGCTTCTGTGACTGGGCTCGAGTAATTACGTCCTTGGCCTCTTCGAACCGATTAAGTCCTACGAAACTGGAAGCCAGAAGGGAATAGCCCGATGCTGAATTCGGATTGAGCCGCATCGCTTCGCGTGCTTCCTCAGCGGCTTTATCGAATTGACCAAGCTCGTTATATTTCACCGCCAAATTATTGTGGGAAGCGCTTTCGCGTGGATACGTCCGTTTCCACAGTTCTAATGTTTCAAGATACTTCTCCAATTCCCCCGTCACGTTATCGTAATAGACCTGTGTGATGTAGAGTCTTTCGTTCTCGCCCACTCGATCGCGCAACTCATAAGCTTTTCGTGAAGCATCGGCCGCAAGATCGTACTGTCTGCTGTTGTAATACATGGATGACATAGTGGCGTAAGCACGCGCGAAACTCGGATCGATTTCGGTCGCGCGTCGAAAGAGGGGGATCGCTTCCAGATACTTGCCCTTGAGTTGCTGATCAACTCCAACCGAATAAACCTTAAGGGCTTCGAGTGATGACGTTGTAGCCTGATAAATTGGAGCGTCGTACTTCTGAATAGAAGCCAACGACTCGCCTAGCTTCTCACGTAGCTTCGTCGCCGCATTGCCCAACGCAGAAAGCACCTGCTCTTTACTTTCAGCTTCCACTTGTTGTCGTGCAATCGTATCGCCGGTTTGTGCGTTAGTCGCCTCGAGGGTGATGACGTAATGGCTGCCAAGATTTGAAATTGAGCCCGTGAGAAAAGCCTTTAATCCTTGCCGCTCGCATATCTCCCGTGCGATCTCGTTCGTCAGTCGTTCGTCAGACGAGCGATTCATGAAACGCAAGGCTTCGCGCACACGTTGGTCTGAAAAGATATTCAAGAATGGTGATTGCTCGAGTTGCACGGCAAGTGCCTGCTTGAGCGTCCCGTCAAACACTTGATCGCCTGTCTTATTGACGAAGTCGGCAACAACAATGGTGTCCTTATCGGTCAGTGGAGCTGCAGGCGCGTATTTGAGGAACCAGAGAATTCCAGCGATCGCCAGTACAACCACTCCCACGGTTATCATGGCGCCGCGCTTATGTAGCTTAACCTGATTGACAAGGTACTCCGCGCTCGAGGTTACGGGCACTTGTGTGGTACGCGCGTCTGTTGTAGCAGTTTGTGCTGCGAAGTGCATTCGCTCTGAAGGCGGTATGCTCAACCTTTCCGAAGGCATGGTCCGCTCCATCTCCGCGTCAAGCTCCTGGCGTTTTTTCAAATGACGAAGATCAATCAGCAGATCCTTCGCTGACTGATATCGCTGGTCTCGTCGCTTAGCGAGCGCCTTTTCCACAATGCGCTCAAGCTCGGCTGGCGCTTCTGGGCAATATCGAGCAAGTGGCGGTGTACCTTTGTCGCTTAGAATCGAGGCCGCGATTTCCAGTTTGTTCGAGCCTTCAAAGGGCAGACGGCCTGTCATCATTTCGTAAATCAAAATCCCAAGACTGAAGATGTCTGTACGAGAGTCCACGGGTAGTCCGCGGGCTTGTTCCGGCGACATGTAGATGGTTGTTCCGATCACCATCCCGGGCTCAGTTTGTAGAGCGGATGTCGGCGCCTCCGAATCCACCTCAGCCATAGAGGTGGGCTCCGTAAGTTTCGCGAGGCCGAAGTCCAAGACCTTCACAATCCCATCGCGCCGAAGCATGATGTTCTCAGGTTTGATGTCACGATGAACGATGCCGGCTTCGTGGGCAGCCGAAAGAGCACTCGCGCTCTGAATCGCTACATCGAGAACTTCGTCCAGTTTCATCTGCGTAGATTTCAGGCGTTTGCGCAGTGTCTCTCCATCGATAAACTCGATGGCGATGAAATGGCCAGTCTCCGTTTCGTCGATCTCGTAAATAGTTATGATATTGGGATGATTTAGTGCAGAAGCAGACTTGGCTTCCTGCACGAAACGTTTCATTCGATCGTGTTTCGAAGCAACATCCGACGGCAGGATCTTCAACGCTACCTTGCGATCGAGTTTGGTGTCCTCGGCTAGATAAACCTCACCCATTCCACCGGCGCCGAGTTTGGCGACGATGCGGTAATGCGACAAAGCGGTGTTCGCTGAGAGTTCTTTACTTTGAATCGGATTCATTAGATCAGATCAATGCTTCAACGCGATTACAGTGCGGGCAGCGTTTCATTCCTTGCGCGGTCCATTACCATCCAGTGCTTGTCTGGCGACTTCTAATTCATTCAATTTCTCGGTGCTTACTGTCGGATAGGCTAACTTCAGTGAAGCCAGTGTCGAAATTACGGCGGACGCCACAATCAGTCTGGTGAACCACTTGTTATCGGCGGGTACGACATACCACGGCGCATAAGCTGTAGCCGTGTTTCGGATCGTTTGCTCATAAGCCTTCATATACTCGTCCCAGTAACCGCGTTCCTTCGCATCATTGGAGGAAAACTTCCAGTTTTTTGCTGGATCGTCTATTCGTTCCAGAAACCGCTTCTTCTGTTCGGCTTTTGAGACGTGGAGAAAAAATTTGCAAACTGCGATGCCGTTGTTCGTTATGTAGCGTTCAAAGTTTCGAATATCGCGAAAACGATCATCCCAAATATCTTTCTTAACGAGTTGTGGCGGCAGTTTCTGCGCGGCCAGGAATTCAGGATGAACGCGGACCACGATTGTTTCTTCGTAATAGCTACGATTGAAGATTCCGATGCGACCACGCTCAGGAAGTTGTTTCATGCATCGCCAGAGATAGTCATGATCCAGTTCCTCCGCAGAAGGTCCCTTAAACGAAACAACCTGGCACCCTTGCGGGTTGATTCCTGACATTACATGTTTAATGGCGCCGTCTTTGCCCGCAGCGTCAAGCGCCTGAAAGATCAGGAGCACAGCCCAACGATCCTGCGCGTAGAGCATGTCCTGCAGCTTGCAGAGCGCATCGACGCCAAGGGCGAGGGCTTCCCGGGCTCGCGGCTTATCTTCCGATTTGAGTTTGGCCGTGTCGTCCGGGTCTACGTCCTTAAGCCGAAATTCTTTTCCTTCTGTAACGCGATACGGTTCGGCAAAAGACTCCGCTTTCTTTATCACTTCTTTTAGTTTCATCATCGCTCTCGGCAACCGCTAAAACACGCAGAAATTCTACACCCCAACTCGCCTCAGCAACTCGTTCCAACGAGGATCACTTTTCAGGGAATCAAGCGAAGGCTCCAACCTGAGTATCGCAAGGTAGCAGCTGTGATCCTTAAACGCCTTTTCAAGCCATGCGAAAGCCTGATCCTTTTCATCAAGCCCTGCGTAGACAACAGCAAGATCTCGACCGTCAGCTTGCTGTTTGTCATATCGAGCCTGAAGCTCTTTGATTATTCCTTCGGCTTCTGCGCGTCTTCCCATTCGCCCGTAAATATGGCCCACAAATGCAAGTGAAGCGTTCGACCTCTTGGCGAGATCCACAGCTTTCTGTCCTTCTATGAGCGCTTCTGCATACCGTCCTTGTTTCACAAATACGGTTCCGAGATTTACATAGGCCGCCCAGAAGCTCGGATCAAAGTCGATCATTCGCCGGCACTCTTCCATCGCCGATTTCGTATCTCCCCGCTCAATGTACTGTTCGGCAATGTTATTGATGATCACCATCGATAATGGATCAAGTTCGTTCGCACGTTTGATCTCGGTCCATGCCTCATCCGTTCGTCCGGTTGCGCGCAGCACACGCGAATACCAGTGATGAGCGGTCGCATAATTAGGGTTGAGTTCAATGGCGCGTTTGGCTTCAGTCTCGGCCTCGGCGAATTTCCACTCCCAGTTGTTCACCAATATGAGCGATGTATGCGGTTCAGCTAACGAACTATCCAGCTCGATTGCTTTTGAGGCATTTGATCTTGCCACCGGCAGCGTCTCAGTCCCCCTCTTGCCTGCGTAAAATGGCAAAATGGCATAACAATCGGCGAGGCCCGCATACGCTAGCGCAAACCCGGGATCCTTATCGGCAGCTGCTTTGAATTGTTCGATTGCCTTCTGGAGAGTCTCGGCTGTGCGTCGGTTCCAGTAGAAGCGTCCTTTAAGATAAAGCTGATAAGCTTCGTTATCATTGGTATATCGCTTCGTCAGCCCTTTGGATTCATCGCCCGAAAGTTTGAGTTGGAGTTTCTGACTGATAGCCGTCGCAATGTCGCGTTGCGTCGCAAGGAGATCTGACATCTTGCGCTCGAACTGCTCGCCCCAAAGCGTCTTCTTGTTGCGCACATCAATCAAATCAACGCTGATCGTTAGATCATCGCCGCGTTGTATTAGCCGGCCAGACATAACTGCATCGACGCCGAGTTCATTGCCTATCTTTTCTGCATCGATTTCTTTGCCTTTGTAACGAAAGACAGAGCTACGGGGACTGACCCTTAGATTCGACAACTGTGACAAACGATAAATGAGAGATTCGGCGAGACCATCAGACAAATACTCTGAATCTGGATTGCCGCTTTTGTTCTCGAAGGGCAAAACCGCGACTGACTCTATCGGTCTGTTTGCTTTTCCTTTCGTGTAGAAATAGCCGCCTACCACGATCAAGATGATAAGCAATGCACCCACAGCAATCAGTGGCTTCCACTGCTTAGGCTTGGTTAGTCCGTGCGTTTCTTGAGTTGAACCAGAAACAACTGACGAGGTATCGCGGTTGATTACTGTATGAGTCGTGTGCGACAGAATGCTGGTATCGATTTCGCTAGATGCGGCAGGTGACCCGAGCCGGGCCGTTCCAGCTTCGCCACTGGTCGGGGCTGAGTCGTTGATTAGCGGCGTGCCGTCTGTGCGACAGAACGCGAGCGCGTCGTCGGTCTCAACGCGATTACATTGGGGGCAGCGTTTCATTCTTCTGGGTTAGATACAGCTCCCCCATTCCACCGCTAAATTTGGATATGGTGCGGTGCGCGAGCGTCGTATTGGGGGAGATCGTTTCGCTCAAGCGTTTTTGTTTTAAAGCGGAATAGGTTGACTTGCCAACGCCCGGTTCTGGGCTCAAAGCGTTGACAGTTCTCGAATTCTGCTTTTAGCGCCGTTGACCGCGGCGATCTTTGAGTAGGCGTCGGAGCGAACGATCTTTGTGCGGGCAGGAACGGCTCACTTCTGTCGTACTACGAAACGGTACTCAGGGTAGAACTGAAGACTGGGCTAAAGCTCGGGCATTCTACAGGTAATATTCGGGCGGCGCCACAGGAACATGCAAAACAGGGGCAGGGGCAGTAGCAGGGGCAGGAGAACCAGTCTTAACTCATTTCCTGCTCCTGCTTACTGCTCCTGCCCCTGTGTGTGTAATCTGTGGATACTCTTTTACGCGGCGACAAGCGGGCTGCGTGCAGATACAGCCCGCGGGAAGAATTCAATTCCGGCGTTGAGCTGGAAAACGGAATCGAGGTGGGTAATTCTTAGTATCTCGCGTAACGGTTTGCTTACGTTCATCAGCTCAAAGCACATTCCTCTTGCGAGAGTGCGTTCACGCAATTCCAACAACACGCCTAATCCGTGAGCGTCGATGATATTCACGCGCTCCAAATCAAGAATGAGCCCGTTGGTTTGCGGGAGGGATTGAACGACATTCCGCAGGATTTCGGTTTGACCAATGACAACATGCCCTTGAACGCTCAGAATAGCGACGGAGCCCAAATTTTTGATGTTTACGTTCAACATTACGATTTCCCCAGTGCCAGGTAACGGGTCGGTAATCGATTCTCCATGGGTTATTCGTTATCGGGACCGCATGGGTTCCACTTTATTAACGCTGCCGGCGAGTTTTTCTTAACGGGCAGCGCTTTTTTGTTGCTCTGAAGGCATAACACCACCGAGTGGACTTTTAGGTCAGATAATTAAGCAAATAATTTGCAAGTCAGTATCCCGATGCCCGATGACCTGACGCTAGCACTCAGGACTAATAGATAGTTCAATGTAAGAAAAATTTCAGGTAGGGAAGGGTGGCTTGGCCCGCTCAACTAGCTTTATCCGGATCCGAAAAAACACTCAACTACAGAACGTCTATGAATCGGGCGCTGCTGTCAAGAAAAAAAAGTAAGCTTCGCCTCCACGCCCTTTTGCAGGAACGCGAAGTCGTTGGAACATGGGTTGGTGTGCATGATCTGAGTCAGCGATGGAATTGGTAGAACTAATTTACCCCTTGTTGAATGGTTTTTGTTTTTGTGACCGCAGTCGTTCAATTCTCGAGTAGCGAATGACGCGTTCAATCATCTCTTCGGGCACCGTAGGGCCCATGAAGATTGATTGGCACTTTCTTCCGTTGAAGAAAGGCTGGTCTCCCAATCAGACGACAAGCATGGTAGCTTACGCGCTCCCCCGGGCAGACCGAGCTGCGACGCCACGTCGTTGAAACTCGGCATAATCAATTTCATCTCGCAGCATGATGAAAGTTCTTACTAAGAGACGCCGGCCGACGGCAACTTTGGCTTTCGCATGACCGCCTCTTAGCAACACGCGTTTGTAAACGTGCGCTAGTTCCGCATCTTTACGGATGGCAACCTGGCCTGCTTCAACCAGAAAGAAACGTAACCAGCGCGAGCCCTGTTTACTAATTGCCCCCATGCGCCACCGCTTATCCGATTGATCTTCCATCGGGTCAAAGCCGGCAAAGGCACTGACTTTGCGCGTGTTAGCGAAGCGTTCCACGCACTCGAGCGTGTAACGGATGCAGATGCTCGTCAGCAATCCGATGCCCGGATGCGTTTGCAGGCGTTGCACGGCGGCGTCCTGACAGGTCCGTTGCTTTAACCACTGTTCCACCGCGGCGATCTTCTGGTCCAGCTGCTGCAACAGCTGTAACAACTCGTCTCGTTGTTGCGCTAGCGGCTCTGGTAGGGGCAGTTGCGCCAGCCGTGCCTGGCCCCGTTTACTCTGCAGCTGCGTGCGAAATGTGTGGCCCCGACTCGAGGCCATGAACAACAACATGTTCGTCGCTGCCGTTCGCATCTTCACCAGGCGGTGGCGATATCGCAGTTGCTGCAATATCTGGCGCGTCGCCGCAGAATAGCGATGAATCCGAGGAAAGTCGCCGCTGACCAGCAACTCCAGAATCAAATCGGCATCGCGCCGATCATTCTTTTGTCGCCGTTTGGCAAACTGCCGAATATAAGTGGCATGGCCAATCCAGATCTCATGTCCCAGTTCTTCCAGTAGTTCTTCAAACCAGGCCGCGTAGCCACTGCCCTCAAATCCAACTATGACGTGCTGGCCAGCGAACTGTTCATAGAAAGCTCGCACCTGCAGCGGACTTTCATGCAACAGTACCAGGTGGTGAATCTCTCCATCTTCGGTTGTCAAATAACTGATCGTTTGTTGGCGCGCGTGAAAGTCGACCCCGATATATACTGTCATGGGCGTCTCCTTCTGCTAACGCAGATATTGCACACCGTTAGTCTAACAACTAACGGCAGGAGGCGCCCGCTTCATAGCATCAGACGTCCTCGTCCGCAATGAGCGAAGCGAACAGATCTGCGCGACTGCGTCGCGTTTGCGGACGAGGACGTCCGCGCTCCCAGTATTTGGTTGAATGCTTTTCTGATGAGTTACTACTAAAGGACAACATGCGGCGTTTAGGTCGCTGCAGTATTTATAAATGCGTCGTAGTCGTTAGTCCTTCCCACTGCCCAAACTTCACCTCCCCTAATCTCGAGGAAGATACGGTCCAATGGTCGGCGCGGTGGCCCATGTAGAACGGAACCATTTTTCAGGTCGTATGCTCCAAGGTGACAGGGACACTCAAGACAGTCGCGCTGCGCGTTGAAGTTAACTGAGCAACCAAGATGCGAGCACTTCTGCGCATGCGCGAAAAACTTGCCGTCGGAGGTCCGGACGAGAATTGCCGGATCATTGCGGCTGGGATAACTGAAAAGTAAGAAACTGCGCGGAGCCATCGCGACTGCACCCTCAATCTTAACGGCGGGGTAACCAGTCACGCCGGCGGCTCGTGCGGATTCAGCATTTGCTGCTACGACTAAAGCCGCAGAGGTTAATAACATGCCATTGCAGAATCCTCGCCGAGTAACATTCCAGGACTCTTTGACGTCTGATCTGTCCGGCTGTCTTAAAGTCATTTCCGTTCCTCCATGACAATCGATGACATCGACGCGCAGCGCGGCAACTCCCCTTGCTAGTTCCAGGTTCGCAATAGACATGCCGAAGTGAAAATCTTCTGCTCCACATTATCTCTTACGAATTCGGGGCTTATTTGCTAGTTCTGACGGAGGATGTTGGGCCAACTTTCCATCTGCGTTGAAGATGGGAAATTTCACGGATTATCGTGAGCAAAAGCTCGCAATCTGTGACTTGCAGACTTTCAAATTCGCAGCAATTAGTGGCTGTTGACGGGGCACAAAGGTTGCCGCCACTCAATTCTGGACACAGCAATCCTTCGAAAGGAAGCTAATAATCATGATCTGGAAGCTTTCGAAACTGTTCTTGCAATTGATGGTGGTTTTCTCGCTGGCGGCTGTGGTTGCGCATGGAGTACGGAGAACGCCCGCCAATAGAGCCGGCGCACTCGCCGATTCAGCGGTACAGCAGCCACCGTATTCAGATTACAAAGGTGTGCGGATCGGAATGACCGCCGACGAAGCTCACGCGAAACTTGGTAAGGGAACCCTAATAGACGATCAGGAATTCTTCGTCATCAACGACCACGAGACTGCGCAACTTCTGTTCGATAAGGCGAACAAAGTAATTGGTATTTCCGTCGACTATCTAGGCGGAATAGGAGCGCCGGATTATCGTGCCGTGGTCGGTGCAGATATCATCACCAGACCAGATGGCTCGCTGTATAAGATGGTTCGTTACGAACAGCTCGGCTTTTGGGTATCGTACAGCCGGACCGCAACGACTCCGGTTTTATGGTATCGATTACGATTCAGAAAATGCCTTAACGATGCAGAGCGATCCACCTTCTCATTCTCCCCAAGCTTCAGCTTGGGGTTTCTGGCGGTCAGATGTTCAGAACCGTTTCAACGGTTTATTCACACACGCGAGTTACTGATTTAAGAGACGAATGGGAAACCGTTGAAACAGTTAAGCGAAATGCAATAGCGCGCTGTCCCCAAGCTGAAGCTTCGGGACGAATGAGAAGCTGCCTTTTCACAGGTCTCTTTATTAACACAGCGTCAAGGATACTCAACATGAGAAAGTCGTTAACTGAAACCGAAGCTCGTGATTTACTCGCCTCAAATACTGTTGGGCGACTTGGCTGCATAGTCGATGGTGAGCCATATGTTGTGCCGATTAATTACGTTTTCGAAAATGATTTCATCTACAGCCATTCGTTACCTGGTCGGAAGATCGACGGCCTACGTGTGAATCGCCGAGCTTGCCTGCAGTTGGATGAGATTGATAGCGAAATGGAATGGCGCAGCGTTATCGCATACGGTGTTTTCGAGGAAGTCGTCTTACAAAGTGAACGCCGCGCGTTTCTCGCGAAACTGCTGGCTCGCTTCCCGAAACTGACACCAGTGGAATCGGTTATGGCTCATGACGCAGCGGCACCTGACGCGATCGTTTTTCGATTGCGCATCGATCACATAACGGGAGTTGCTGAAGAATAGCCTTGGAACATGAACACACCACTGAAGCGATTGACGCGCGTCTTTCTGCTGGCCCCGGAAATAACTATCTTCGCGATTGGATCTATGGCGGAATCGATGGCGCGGTTACGACGTTCGCCGTCGTAACCGGAGTCGTCGGCGCTGGTTTATCGCCGATTGTGATTGTAATTCTGGGGTTTGCAAACCTGGTAGCTGACGGCTTCTCGATGGCTTCAAGTAACTTTCTCGGCACGAAAGCTGAACACGATGATATTCGGCGGCTCGAAGCCATTGAACAACGCCACATTGAAATCACTCCCGAAGGAGAGCGTGAAGAGGTTCGTCAGATCTTTGCTCGAAAGGGGTTCACAGGGCCGGATTTGGACCGCGTAGTCGAATTGATTACGTCAGACCGCGATCGGTGGGTTCAAACCATGTTGACTGACGAATACGGCCTGCCACATGCCGCACGTTCACCATGGTTAGCGGCCGCAAGCACGTTCAGTGCTTTCGTAGTGTGTGGGTTAGTGCCTTTGTTACCGTTTCTGTTAAGAGTCGGCAATGCAGTGCGTTTGTCGGCTATTGCGACAGGTGCGGTCTTCTTTGCTATTGGGTCCTTAAAAAGTCGCTGGTCCACAAACGCGTGGTGGCGATCAGGCCTCGAAACACTTTTGGTCGGATCGGCAGCGACCAGCCTCGCTTATGCCGTCGGTGTGGCCCTTCAGAATCTGGTCCAATGAACTCGCGTTTGTGACAGTTGAAATCCTGGCATGGTCTCCGCGAACCAACCGGCGGGCGTTTGATATTTTTGAGCCGCTTTCAGGGCCGACTTGTGTCCCCTGTCTATGACGGAGGGTTTTTATGATTGGAAATAAAGTTCTAATACGAGAAAGTGCGCATTGGACTGCTCGAACACTTAGTGTAGTGAGTACTTTGATGCTCTTGCTATTTCTTTTTGGCGAGCCATTCCCTGTGACGAAGATTAGACCAGTTGAGTGGTTGGGACTTGCGCTGTTTCCCGGTGGGATAGTATTGGGATTTGGGGTCGCCTGGTGGAGAGAAGGGTTGGGAGGGATGATTACGATAGGTAGTTTGTTAATCTTCTATTTAGTTTTCGTACTCTTGCCAAGCGGAAGTTTTAGTAAGGGCGGGTGGTTTTTTGTGTTCGCGATTCCAGGCTTCTTGTTTTTGATCTCATGGTCATTGAGACGCTCGCAAAAAGTCATGACTGCGTAAGCCGCTGACTCCGCGCGTAAGTGATGTACAGAATTTACATGATGATCAGGTTTTGATAGTTGAGTCCTACATTAACTGATCTGTGTTGAACATGTAATCCTTTCTTTTTTTCTACGGCTTGATCGCGACTTTCAACACGCCTTCGCGGCGGGAGCTGAACAACTCGTAGCCTTTTACGATTTCACTCAGTGGAAACGTATGCGTCAGCAACGGCCTCAGATCCAATCGCCCGTGTCTCACTACTTCCATTAAACGTCGCATTCGTTCCTTGCCGCCCGGACAAAGCGTCGTAACAATCCTGTGATCACCAATCCCTGCTGCAAATGCGTCGTACGGCATCTCAAGCTTGCCAGAATAGACACCGAGGCTCGATAGAGTTCCACCTGGGCGTAACGAGCGGAGTGAGCTCTCGAATGTCTGTTGGGTTCCCAAAGCTTCAATGGCAACGTCAGCCCCTTGGCCCGTCAGCTTTTTCACTTCTGGAACGACATCCACTTCTCGATAGTCCAGCACAACGTCCGCGCCCATCTGCTTTGCCATATGTAGACGGTTTGAGTCGCCGTCAACACCGATGATGAGCGCAGCACCCATCAACTTCGCTCCGGCTGTCGCACACAGGCCGATTGGGCCCTGAGCAAATACGACTACAGCATCGCCAATCTTGATCTGCGCAGACTCGGCGCCGCTCAACCCGGTTGAAGCAATGTCTGCGAGCAGCACGACCTGTTCGTCCGATAACTCCTTTGGAATCTTTGCCAGATTTGCCATAGCGTGAGGGACGAGCAGGTATTCCGCTTGAGCTCCATTTATGGTGTTGCCGAAGCGCCAACCGCCGAGAGCTTCATAGCCTCCACCGTGGCCGCACTGCGAAAGGTGACCGGAAAGACAAGCGTTACATTGTCCACACGGCGTGATTGCGCCTACCAGAACACGGTCGCCCACTTCGTAGCCAACCACTCCAGGTCCGAGCTCTTCAATTACGCCGACTGGTTCATGACCGATGATCAGCCCGGCTTTGACCGGGTACGCTCCACGCAGAATGTGCAGATCCGTGCCGCATATTGTGGTTAATGTTATGCGGATAACCGCATCGCCAACTCCAGCTCGCGGCTTTTCTACTTCTTCAACGTTGATTCTGTCTTTGCCGTGAAAGACAGTCGCTCTCATGGTTGTCATAAAAAGTACTCCGGGTTCTTTGGCGTAAAACAGAACTTTTGTGCTCGCTCGGTCGTGGTTTGGCGCCTGTAACAGAGCGCTGCTGCCGGATCAGCTTCCAATCGACGCGCGGTTATTTGACTGCCGCAATCTATGCATCGACCGTAGTAACCCTCCAGCAAACGATCTTGAGCGTCGGCTAGCTGGCGCAGCCTGGTTTCCAACCGTCCCCGATAACGCAATTCCAGGTTATTTGACACTTCGTCTGTCACGTCAGATTCGGGACCAAATGCCTGTCCGTGTAGTAATAGACCATCATCAAGGAGGCTCTGCGACACCTCTGTTCTTTCATCCTGAAGTCGTTGCCAAATCTCTCCGCTCTTCGA
>DATBSH010000398.1:0-15017 GCA_036559885.1 Pyrinomonadaceae bacterium | reverse complement strand
AGCCATTGTCTGAACGGCATCAATTCATTCCTCATCTCGTTCTATCGGAGCCTCTCTAAAATATTCCTCTACTTTACCTTTAGGAATACTGTCTCCTTTTTTCAAGTCAGTAAGTGGAACCGGTCTGGTAGCAGATTTGGGCTGAATGGGTGGAGCGGATCCTTATTCCTCCCGCGAAGATGCGAGGTGACGAAGGAATTCAAAATACTTGTACTCCACCAATAAACCTGGAACCAATTAATTGCCGAGCGTTTTTGGAACCATTAAGTTGCCGAGAGCGACGCCTAAAGCTGGCGGGTAACAATTTACGAAGGAATTTAGGGTAGTTTGTACTTTTTTCAGAAATTGGAAAAATTGGAACCAATTAATTGCCGGGCGCTATTGGAACCATTAAGTTGCCGGAGCGGCAAATTAATGGTTCAAGTTACAACGTAGTATTAAGCTGAGGTGGCAGGAGATTGGCAGCGCATACGGGACTCGAACCCGTGATCTCTGCCTTGAGAGGGCAGCGTGTTAACCAACTACACCAATGCGCCGCAAACGAACCGGATTATAGGTGGCTGTGTCTTGAGTTCGCAAGTTTACCGCCGTGGAATAAAGATTAGCCGCAGATTTACGCCGATACACACAGATCAGATATACTGCACACGTTCGTCATCATCGTTTATGGTTATTCTCAACTGACCCGCGGTATGTCGCATCTGCTCGTCGTTAACCACAACGTCGCGCCAAATTCTCTTTCTCTTTTCTCCTTTTCAACTGAACTTAACCTCGGCCGGAGTACTCGATGAATATTGTTGTGTTGCGAGAAACACAAAAAGGCGAGGCGCGTGTCGCGCTGATGCCCGAGTCGATCAAAAAACTCGTAGCACTGAAGGCATCGATTCTTGTCGAAAGCGGTGCAGGTCTAACCGCGGCACGCACCGATCAGGACTTTGAGGAAGCGGGAGCAAAGATTTCCGCTGACAGAGAAAGTCTACTCTCGCAAGCGGATGTGCTTGCAGTTGTGAACCGACCGTCGTCAGACGATTTTCGGAAGTTACATCAGGGCGCCGTGGTCACTGGGTTTCTTCGACCATTGGATGAACCGGCGGCACTCGCAACTGCGGTTAGTAGTGGCATCACAACCTTTGCCGTGGAACTTATCCCTCGAATCACACGAGCGCAGGCCATGGACGCCCTTTCTTCCATGGCCACGGTCGCCGGTTACAAAGCTGTGCTCATCGGAGCCTCTCATATCCCGAGAATGTTCCCGTTGCTGATGACTGCGGCTGGAACAGTCCCTCCCGCCCGTGTCCTCGTGCTCGGCGCCGGCGTTGCCGGCCTCCAGGCAATTGCTACGGCCCGCCGGCTTGGCGCGGTCGTCGAAGGGTACGACGTGAGGGCTGCGGCAGGTGAACAAGTTAAATCCCTCGGCGCGACTTTTCTGGAAGTTGACTTGGGCGGAATCAAAACCGAAGACGCTGGTGGCTATGCGGTCGAGTTATCTGAAGAAGCGATGAATCGCGGCCGCGCGTTGATTGCGGAGCATGCGAAGACCACCGATGTTTTGATAACGACCGCGCAGGTGCCGGGCCGTCGTGCTCCATTGCTAATCACTGAAGAAGCAGTGAATGGCATGAAGCGTGGCTCCGTGATTATCGATCTCGCAGGCTCAACGGGTGGAAACTGCGCGTTGAGCAAAGCGGACGAAGTTGTGGAGCGAAATGGTGTGACGATTCTTGCACCCACGAATTTGGCCGCAACCGTTCCGGTGCACGCGAGTCAGCTTTATTCTCGAAACGTTACGTCGTTCCTGTCGTTGTTGATCAAAGATGGCCAGCTGCAAATCGACATGAACGACGATGTAATCGGACCCTCATGCGTAACGCACCAAGGTCAGGTTATTAATAAGAGAGTGGCGGCATCTTTATCAGTAGCGGCAGAGCAAAATCCCCATGAATGAAAACACAGGACGAGGGCAGCGTTCTGCTCGCGATATTTGCTGGAGCAGGAATCGCAGCCGTATTTGGAATAGAGAACGGAAAAACTGTCGTCACCCGCAGGACGACAATTGTTTCTCGTCTGTCACCTGCGTGGTATTGGCGACCAATGGAAGCAATCGGTGTTAAGACAGAGCATGAATTTCTGTTTGATGAACTGAAGCGTCGCCTGGATGGGATGAAATAGATGACAACTGAAAATCTAATCACCGCTCTTTATGTTTTTGCTCTCGCCGCGTTTCTTGGATACCAGGTTATTTCGCGTGTGCCGCCCTTGCTGCACACACCTTTGATGTCAGCGACTAACGCCATTTCCGGCATCTCGCTAGTCGGGTCGATCGTGACAGCCGGTGCCCACTACAACACGGTTAGCACGATCCTCGGATTCATTGCTGTAGTTTGTTCGACCACGAATGTTGTCGGCGGATTTGTGATTACTGATCGGATGCTGAAGATGTTTAAACGAAAAGAGCTTGGTCCGAAGAAAGAATGATTGGAGCCTTTGGCCTTTGGTCTTCGGCCTTGGGTCTTGACCTTTGGACGTCGACTTTAGTCGTCAAGCAAATAATAGGGAAAACCTAAGACCAAAGACCGAAGACCGAGAACTGACAACTGACTAGGGACCACTGACTACCACCTAACCTTGCGAACCTACTTCATCGAATTCAGCTACTTACTCGCGTCAATCCTCTTCATTCTCGGATTGAAGGGGATGAGCCATCCGGAAACTGCCAAGCGCGGCATGCACCTCGCTGAGTTTGGCATGTTGATGGCCATTATCGGCACTTTACTTCACCACGAGATTGTTACGTGGACTTGGATCATCACAGGACTGGCTATCGGATCGTTGGTCGGATTGGCAATGGGTGTGTGGGTTCCGATGACGGCAATGCCGCAACGGACCGCGCTGTCTCACGCGTTCGGTGCGTTCGCTGCCGCACTCGTAGGAATATCCGAGTTCTACAAGCACAACGTTTCAGGACAGCATATCGAACGAATCACGATGAGCGCGCTCGGCTTCGAAGTGATGCTTGGCGCCCTTACAACCACCGGAAGTCTGCTGGCATTCGCGAAACTGCAAGGCATGGTGCGCGGCACACCGATGACTTACAAAGGCCAGAACATCTTTAACATGACTCTGCTTGCCGTAACGGTTGGCTTGTTCATCTACCTGATCTTTGTTCCGGGTTCCATGCCTCTGTTCTTCGCGATGGCGGGACTCGCCTTCGTATTCGGATTCCTGTTGGTGATGCCGATTGGTTCAGCGGATATGCCTGTGGTCATGTCGCTACTGAATTCTTATGCCGGGTTGGCATCAGCGGCAACCGGTTTCGTGTTATCGAACAACGTACTGATCATCGCCGGTACACTCGACGGTTTTTCAGGCTTCATCCTTTCGATATTGATGTGCCGTGCAATGAATCGCTCGATCACGAATGTTCTGTTTGGAGCATTTGGCAGCGCAGCTACCGCAGCTGAAGGTTCTGATCAACAAGGCACGATGCGTGAAGTTGCGCTGGAAGACGTCGGCGTCCAACTCGCTTACGCGAACAAGGTCATCTTCGTCCCGGGATATGGATTGGCAACCGCGCAGGCACAGCATGCGGTTCGTGAGCTCGCAGACGTGCTCGAGAAGCGTGGCGTGACAGTAAAGTACGGCATCCATCCCGTTGCTGGCCGCATGCCCGGGCACATGAACGTATTACTGGCCGAAGCTAATGTGCCGTATTCCTCGCTGTACGAGCTTGAGCAAATCAACCCCGAGTTTCCCTCGACGGATGTTGCCATGGTTATCGGAGCGAATGACGTCGTTAATCCTGATGCGCGCGATAACCCCTCAAGCCCGATAGCAGGAATGCCGATATTGGAGGTTGACCGATCGAAGTCGGTGGTTGTGCTCAAACGCGGTCAGGGTAAAGGATTCTCAGGTCTCGAGAATCCACTATTCTTCAAGCCAGTTACCGGCATGCTGTATGGAGATGCGAAGGATACGCTGACTCGACTTGTACAAGCGGTCCAACATGCGTAACCTTTAACTACTTACTGCATATCAAAGAATTTCCCCAGGTGATATTCAGCGGTTGGATTTTGGACTTACGGCGTGCTGTGCGCAGCGGGTCTTGTACCGTGAACAGCGACCGAATTCAAGATATGACTGCCATTCAGTACCGTTCGCGGTAGCGAATGGTCAGGATTCAATCGGCGCACTTGGCCATTCGCTACCGCGAACGGTACTGAATAGCCCGACTCTTTCGTAACTTACATCGGTCGCTTCGCTCCCGTTCTGGGGTTGAATTATGAGCACAACTCATCGGCGGGGCATAATCGAAGCGTAACTCTCAGTTGGAGAAATGATGCGTAGATTAATCACCACCTTCCTACTCACCAGCGTTCTCGTGATGCCGCTGCCTGCCAGCTATGCACAGCGGCGGACACCAAAGGCGAAGAAGGCAGCTCCCGTTTCAGTTACCACTCAGCGAGGCGCCGACACGATCACCGCGGCACAGTTACAAGACTATCTGATGTTCATCGCCTCAGATGAAATGGAGGGACGTGACACTCCTTCAAGGGGACTCGACACCACGGCGAAGTTCCTGGCGACCGATCTTGCGCGCTGGGGTTTCAAGCCTGCCGGTGACGGCGGCACATTCTTTCAGCGCATTGACTTGCGACGCGAGCGTGCGGACGGAGGCCAAACGAGGGTGGACTTCAACGGGCGAGTGCTCAATTCTGGTGTTGAGTACATTCCACTTGGAGGCTCTGGGGTGATCAGCGCGCCGCTCGTCTTCGCCGGAAACGGCTGGTTTGTTAAGTCAAAGAATCTTGACGCGTATAAGGACATCGATCCCACTGGAAAGATCGCAATCGTTTTCGGTTCTCCCGCAACAGGCAATCCTCCGAGAGGGATTACTCGAGCAGATCTTACGGGTAAGTCGGGCGAAGACTGGATGTCGGCGAGTGAATACGCGCGAAGGAAAGGCGTAGTCGCACTGGTCTATGTGCCTGAAGTTCAGTTTCTAACGAATTGGGAGACTACACGTCGTCGCATCATGGACCGGGGCTCAATCGGCGTAGCGAAGTTTCAACCGCAGGGCGCTAACCCGCTGCCTTCAATTGTTGTGTCTCCCGAATTTGCTAATGCCCTTTTCTCGGGTGAGAGATCCAGTGCGTCAACGCTCTACAACTCCTACTATGGAACAGGGTTACCTGGCAGCTTTGCATTGAATCCCGACAAGAAACTAACTCTCAATCTGGCTGCGCGAAGCGAAATAATTCCGACGCAAAACGTTGTCGCGGTGTGGGAAGGCAGCGACCCTGTCCTCAAAAACGAATACGTGGCTATTGGCGCCCATTACGATCACATCGGCATTTGTGCACCGACGGGCCCCGATCCAATCTGCAATGGTGCTGATGATGATGGCTCAGGCACTACGGCAATCCTCGGCATGGCCGAAGCTCTCGCAAAAGCACCGACACGGCCAAAACGCTCTGTCGTGCTTGTGTGGCATTGTGGGGAAGAGAAAGGGCTTTGGGGTTCGCGTTACTTTACAGAGTATCCAACCGTTCCGATCGATCACATTGTTACTCAGTTGAATATCGACATGATTGGCCGCAGTAAGAAGGAGGGTGATACAAACCCAAGGAACAAAGATCTGACCGGTCCAAACGACATCTATGTAATCGGTTCTACGATGATGAGCACTGAACTCGGTGAGATCCTTGAGACCGTCAACAAGTCGTACCTGAATCTCGGTTTCGACAGGAAATACGATGATCCCGCGGATCCGGAACGTTTCTTCTATCGTAGCGATCACTACAATTACGCGAAGAAAGGCATTCCCATCATCTTTTTCTTCGATGGGGTGCACGAAGACTATCACCGACCGGGTGATTCACCTGACAAGATCGACTATCAGAAGATGGAGAAGGTGACGCGGACTATCTACATGACACTTTGGGAAATCGCTAGTCGACCGACCAGGCCGAAGGTCGATAAACCTCTGCCGGCGCAGTTGAGTACTAACTAATTAGCGTACTTCAAGTTTGAATTGAGCAGTCACGAAGGTTATCGTGCAATCGTGTAATCCTGTAGTTCTGTTTAATGCCTACCGCAAGCCCAACAGGATTACACGATTTCAGAATTACAAGATATGGATTCGGCTTCCTGGCAGAGCAAATGGATTTAATCACTGCGCGCTGATACATATCGACGATACGCTTCAGAGCGCGATAGACCCAATTCGCGCGCGGCTTTCTTAAGAGCTGCACGGTGATCGAGGCCCTCACTTTCAAACCGCGCGATCAAGATTCCAATATCATCTTGACTGGTGGTATCTGACGGAGCGATCTCATCTCTTGCTCGATCGATCAAAAGCACGATCTCGCCTCTTGGGTTTTCGCTATTTGAGTAATGTCCAGCAAGATCGGGGAGGACGCCGCGTCGAACGTCTTCATGGATCTTCGTCAACTCTCGAACCACGACGGCGTTTCGTGGACCCAGGAGCTCAGACGCATCTTTCAAAGTCGCTGCCAGGCGATGAGGCGCTTCATAAAAGATCAGCGTACCGGGAATCGCAGACAACTCGCTGAGTCGCTTGCGGCGTGCCCCTGAACGTGCCGGCAAGAATCCTCCAAAAAAGAATTCATCAGTCGGCAACCCAGAAGCTACCAACGCCGTCACGAATGCTGATGGTCCGGGCAAGGAAATCACTTGAATACCGTTTTCGACGGCCAGCCTAACTAATCTAAACCCCGGATCGTTGATCCCAGGCGTGCCGGCATCAGAAACCAGTGCGATATTGCTTCCCTGTTGCAATCGACTCACTAGTGCTTCACTTCGCTGCTGTTCGTTGTGCTCGTGATAGCTGATCGTTTTGGTAACGATGGCGTAGTGCTGGAGAAGCTTATGCGTTTGCCTTGTATCTTCAGCAGCGATGAGGTCGACCTCCTTCAAGATCTGAATCGCGCGATGGGTGATATCTGCGAGGTTGCCAATTGGGGTGGGAACGATGTAAAGAGTGCCGGCCATTGCGTGTATTGTGCATTAGAAGGTATGAAGACAAAAGCAACGCGTTACAGACTAATTTCGGCTTAGGGAGCGAAAGATTATGTACGTATTGGCGTGGGCGATCGTGGGATTAATCGCTGGTCTGGTTGCAAGTAGGTTTGTTGAAAGATTTCGTTCAAGCATAATTTTCGATCTTCTGTTAGGCGCAATCGGCGGCGTTATAGGCGGATGGATTGTACGCGCTACCAATTTCCAAATGACGACAATCTCTTCGATTTGCCGTCTGTATTCCTGGCGGCATTGCTCGGTGTGATTGCTGTGGTCTTCTACCACATGATCAGACGTTCGCTGTGACCAGATCTAAATCAATGGAAAGTATCCGTCCTCTATGCGCCGTGGCAGTGCTGGCCCACTTCGGCGTCTCATTCGCCCATGGTCACGCGCATACCCAGCTCGGCGTAGGTTTGGCTACGTGGCAATGGTATTACGTGTACGTCGTGATTACCCTGGCGCCATTTCTAGCCCTGGCGCTGTTGTGGACACGACGTGTCCGGGTTGGTTTAGTGCTGTTGATGTTATCGATGGCCGGCGCGCTCTTATTTGGAGTTT
Organism: Pyrinomonadaceae bacterium; assembly: GCA_036559885.1. Classification (GTDB taxonomy): domain Bacteria; phylum Acidobacteriota; class Blastocatellia; order Pyrinomonadales; family Pyrinomonadaceae; genus PSRF01. Next base: position 7,418 of record DATBSH010000398.1, on the reverse strand, counting down.
ACTATCATTACGTTTTCACCTCGCCCGATAACGTGTCGCATTTGCCGCTGGGCAGTGCTCAAGGATTGTTCCGAGCTACAGCGGCACTGCTGGTAATGACAGAATTGTTTGGTTTGATTATCGCGCTAATCGGGTTCCGGCGTGGCAAAGCAGATCCACCGATTTCCACAGATTACACAGATTAGAACTTAGTCAGCTAAGTTGAGTCATTAGGTTCCAGCTACTCAATCCCAATTGGGACTAAACCGTTCAACTCTGCTGACCAGACTCTAATCTGTGTAATCTGTGGAAATCGGTGGATCTGCTTTAGTGGAAATCGGTGGATCTGCTTTGGTGGAAATCAGTGGATCTGCTTCGAACATCAGACAGGCAGAAGCCTCGACCGAATAGCCGAGGCCTCTGAAGAAGGTCTTACTGGCAGATTAAGGGTGGCGGGTTTAATACGGAAGTGGGAACGGAAGTCTTCTCAACCAATCGTCGGCTCGATTACGCCGATCGTCACGGTAGATATCGTCATTCCGACGGTCTCGGTAAATGTCGTCATTCCGACGGTCTCGGTAAATGTCATCATTCCGACGGTCGCGATAGATGTCATCATTCCGGCGGTCGCGATAGATGTCGTCATTTCGGCCGCGCCAGCCGCCGCGGATTCCATAGACTTGCTGAATGGTCTGCAGCTCGCGACGAATTTGAGACCACTCTGAGGCGAGTCTCGAATCAAACCAGCGAGGACGCGCCTGGCTTTCCACCTGATCGCCAAGCTGAACAACTCGACGCGCTTCGTTGTAGCTACGATTTAAATCACGTCCATTGCCTACGCGTGATTTGAAATCGCCTGCTGCACGACGAAATTCGTGGACCAGATCGTTGATCGCATCCTCACGACGAGTGCCGTTGACGCGGCTGTGATCCAGCGCCCGATCCATATCTCGCTCGAAATCTTTCGAAAGTCGGTCCAGTCGGTGGGCCGAATCGCGAATGTAGCGATCATCGTAGCGTCCATAATCAGGGTAACGATTGTCGGGGTAACGGTTATCTGGATAACGATTATCTGGATAGCGTCCCCATTGCGCGGCAGCAATCACCGGCAAGCACAGCGCTAATAACGCGGCTGCAAATATTGAAAATCTCAGTGTGTGTCGGTTCATGTATTCTCTCCTACAATGCGGGCACCGGCTTACTTACGCCCGGCAAGGCCCAGTTCTGCAACGCCGCTCTGGGGATTCTCCTCGCGAGCGTCTTCGCCGCTGGAGGAAATGGCAACCACTGTGCCTTATCCGGGCCCCGACCTGTTTAGTGCAATTTGCTTAGGAAAAACGAGGAGAATCCGCGAAACGCTGGAACAGATGATTGGGCCCAACGTCGCGCGAAAAGGTGCACCGACTCACCAAATGGTCGCGGGCGTGGTTGCAATTTCATTGCGAAAGCTTAGAGAGCTGTGGCGAAAATTGATGTCCTTGGACGGCCTGAGAGACGACAACAGCAGCAAAGCGATCGGATTCAAATGCGCACTACGAATGATTGGGCTCAGAACCTGCGACACTGAAAATAAATTCAAGTACAGAACAGGAGCGAAGCGACCGATGTCAACTTACATTGAGCAGAATCGCTAATTGAAATCGGTCGCATCGCTCCCGTTCTGATTGAGTGCAGCCGCAAAGAGACTTAGTTTTAGCGTTACCGCTTATCGATCAGGATTGATATGTGCCGGCGCACGTCAGCCTCCAACAGCTCGTGTCTGCCGGATTTGGAAGTAACCCAGGTTGGACCACCCGCAGTCGATTTGACCAGCCGCAATTCCTCGCTCGCAGGTTTGATTCCCAAGTGACGAATATTCGCACAGGCCAGCCCGCCTCCACGTACGATGCCGTCTCGCGGAGTTCGCGGCCATCCCGCCTCTACATATAAAGTTCTGACGCCACTAGTGAGGATAAGAAGCGTTCCTACCATCGTCGAATTGCCGACCTTGAAGCGATGCCCGGATTCTTTCGCAATCTGAATCCCTGAACCAGAACGATTTGCCGCACCAGCCTGAACATTAAAGCTATCCAGGAGCCAATTGATTCCTGCTTTTCGCAATAGGTCGTTCGAGTTCTTGAGCGAGAGGTACTCGGCGACGTCTCGCCGCCCAGTTAGACGGGCCTTCTGCTCCGCTTCGCGAAGTGCTGCAGCCCATGCTTCATCTAGTTCGCTCATGATATTCGGCAGTTATTGGAAAACCTTACTATTTGCGTTGCAAGTGGGTGTTACTACGGTCGCTACCTACCGAAGGCGATGGTATCATGGGCCGCGAATTGTCCCCGACAGCTCCGTTATCTTAGCTCTGCGAATCTAGATTTGTTTCAGACTACCAGGGGTATCATGAAAGCCACACAGTCAGTCGTCAGGTACTGCCTGCTCACACTGTTAACGGCCGGTGCAATTTGCCTCGCCAACATAAACCAGCGTGCTCAAACTCAAGCGCAGTTCCCCGCACCAAATGGCCATATCAACGACTTTGCAAACGTTATCGATAGCAAGACAAGGGAACGGTTGGAGAACGTTCTGCAGAATTTCAAGGCGATTAGCAAGATCGATTTTTTTGTTGCCACTGTCGAGAACACCGGCGACCTCGACTTATTCGACTTTTCCCGCCGTCTAGCCGGACAGTGGAATTTCGGCGCCCGCTCCAGCAGTGGCAAGAGCCTGCTCCTGGTCATTTCAGTCGACTCAAAGAGTTCGTTTACGCAGTTCAGTCGCGCTGTCCAGGCACAGTTGCCTGAGGGTGTTCTGGGTGAAGTCACCCAGCGCATGAAAGCACCGCTGGCAGCGGGCCAATTCACTGAAGCGCTCGATACCGGCATTCAGCTTTTCATCAATTCGCTGGCCCAGAGGCTCGGTTTCAGCATTGACGAGCTCGAGAAACCAATCGCAACAAATGTCGAATCCGCTTCTCCAAATCCAAGCCCACTCTCTACCTCCGATTCCGCACAAACTCGACCGCGCCTTGTGACCGAACCCACGACGGCGGAGACAACGCCATTGGTAAAGACGAGTGCGGACTCAGTCGAAACGCGAACGCCTCCAAAGAATCGAAAGACCAAGCCAACCGCGGGGCGGACTCAGTCGGCAAACTTATCTTCTGCCCAATTGTCCGGCGATAAGAAGTCTGCAGCAGCACCTGTCAGCGATGAGGACGAAGAAGAAGAGGTTGAATTAACACTTACGCTGCCGCTCGATAAGAGAGCAATCAAACTAAAACAGTTCCTGGATACACATCCAGCGTCGAAAGCTCGGCCGCGCGCCATTGAATTGCTAATCAGCACCTACGCAGCGCTTGGCGATCAAAAACTTAAGAACGGCGATCCTACCGGTGTAGACCAATTGATGTTGGTAATTAAGGAAGCCGACGTAACTATTTCTGACAAGCTGTTCACAGGCGTCGTTTCGCAGATACCAATGAACCTGTATCTGCGCCGGGAACAGGCAGCAGCGTTTAAAGCCGCCCAGGACATTGAGACGAAGTTTGGCGGTGACCCGAAACGCTTGTTGTCCCTGGCGACGTTTTATCTCGGAATCGAACGCGGCGATGAAGCGACACGCATCGCCGATCAGGTTCTACAAACTGCGCCTGACCTGCCGGAGGCGCACCGCGTGCGTGCCGTTGGTCTCCACCTAAGCCTTAGAGTCGACGAGGCTGCGACTGAGTACAAGAAAGTACTTGAGTTGGATCCAACGTCGCGTGTGGCTCGCGCCGGGCTTGCAGATCTCTATCGGAGTTTGGGTAAGCTCGAGGAGGCACTGGCACTCTACAGCGAACAACTAAAGGCCAATCCAAAAGATCCTGTTGCAACAACCGGAGTGATTCTTGCGCTATTTGAACTCGGTCGGAATGATGAAGCTAACAATATGTTGGCAACGGCGTTGGCTGATGATCCGCGGAATCTTCAGTTACTGACAAGCGCTGCGTACTGGTTAGCTGCTCATGGCGAATTTGAAAAGTCTCTCGACTTGGCGAAAAAGGCCGTCGAGATTGAGCCCCGTTACACGTGGGCCCAGATTGCGCTCGCACGCTCGTTCGTTGCGCTCAAACGACCGCTGGAGGCAGAAAGGGCCATTCGCTTTGCGCGACAGTATGGAAAGTTCCCCACTCTAAATTACGAGCTCGCGAGTGTCCTCACATCAATGGGTCTGTATGAAGACGCTGCTGAGGTTTTGCATGAATCCTTCAAAGTTACGGGCAATCAGATTCAGACGCGTCTGGCAGGAAGGTTTCCGGCATCGAATGAAAGCTTCCTCGATCTATTAGCCCCGGAACGGCGGGCCAGTATCTATCAAAACACGGCGGCAGATTCAGCAGCGAACGCAAAGGTCTTGAAAGACTTGCTGATATTCAATGCGGCAATCACGCCAACCGACGACAATCAAAAGATCGACGAGACCGCCGCAGACGCGACCGCGCGCGAGTTTTCGTCTGGAACTGACAACATGCGCGTGTTTCGGCAAATGTACGCCGCCACGCGGTTGCTCCGAAATGGCGTCGCTCTCCAAACAGCTTTCGAATTAGCCCAGGAGGCATCGAAAGCTGTTGATGCCGCACTCGACACACCTGCGCCTACAATCGCAGCGCAGGCGGACGAATTCCGTGAACTACGCGCCAGCGCCATCGCATCGGGAAATGTGCCCGACGTCGCCGACGCACCGCGCGAAGTTCTCACGAACATTCTTAAGGGACGCAGCGAGGACATCATGGGCTGGGTGCTCTTCAACGAGGCTAAATATGATCGTGCACTTGGACACCTAAAGACCGCCGCTGGCACACTACCCAACGGAACACCGGCATGGCGTGCGGCAACCTGGCACTTGGCAATCGCGCTTGAGCAAGAGGGCAAAGACGCTGAAGCTCTGGAAAACTACATAGCAAGCTACAAGGCTGGCCCGCCTGATAGCGTTCGCCGCGTAACTGTTGAAAACCTCTATCGGAAGGTAAACGGATCGCTCGATGGACTTAATGAGAAGATTGGACCAGCACTCGTAGCTGAGTCTTCGGCAACTCCGCAAACTACGCCGTCGGCAGACGCGACCGTTAGCAAACCAGTTTCGGCACCAGAAGCAAGTCGCGTGAGCGACGCCCCGACAGCGTTGCCGGAAAAAACGCCAACGCCGGAACCTTCACCGTCGGAGACACCGAAGACAGAGACTGTAAAGAGCCCCGAAATACCTTCATCTCCGACAAGTACGCCGTCACCATCACCAGATGCCGGTACCGTGCCTTCGCCAACAACTGAACCGCCGGCAACCGCAACACCGACACCAACGACAGCCGAATCTCCCAAGCCTACAGAAGGAGTTTCGGACGAGTCGTTGCGCGCAATTGCGTCGCGTCTTCGTTCCGTCATAAAAATCAGCGGTCGGGTTGTTGATGCGAATCAGGAAGGAATTGGCAATGTAGTCGTGGTACTAATCAGTCCGTCGGGCAGCGTTATCGCGTCGACAACAGATACAACCGGCAAATACTCGTTCACTGTGACGCCTTCGCAAAAGACCTACCGAATAATACCGTCCAAAGACGGAATCACATTTGCGCCAATCGATAGGACCTTTGTTGGATTATTCGATGACCAAAGTGGTATCGACTTCGTTGGCACGCCGCGACCTTAAGTCAGGAGCGAGGAACCGGCGCGCATTTACTTGATCTCGTCCAGCCTTTGTTTTGCTTCCGCGAGCATCGCTCGAAATTTTGCCAGTTCGTCAAGCGTTATAGACTCAGTTACTTTGTCGCATAGACCAGCGGTGAGCGTTACCGCAGTCCCTGTCCGAGTCTGACGGAACACAACCAGCTCCAAATCTCCCTGCGTTTTGTACCGCGCCTCGAATCCGACTAGTTTCGTTGCCATTTCGCTAACCTTCGACGCTTCATCGATCGCGTGTAGAAACGGCTCTATCTCCTCGTAATCGATCAGCGCCCTTGCATCGTGTGGTCGGTCTCCCGATCCTGACAGCACAACGACAACTCCCATCGCCCGCACTGAGGGAAGACGAGTATCCCGCAGGTCTACTGCGTCCACGCGCACGCCCTGAACCTCTACTGTGGTGATACGCGTGAATCCTTTATAGAGCAGCGTTTGATACTTCAATTCGAGCCTCTCGAGTGAGGTCCGCCCCTCGAACGGCTCACAAGTGGCGCGCCGCCAAAACTCCGGTCCGGGAATTTGCGCAGCACTTGATCCCGACATTAGCAGCAATACTGCCGACACCATAAACAGTCGACGAAAGCTCATTTTGAATTAATCTCCTTAGCTGAGAGTTTTACGCTGGAATGGGAGAGGTAACGATGGTGCATTCAATTTCACACTCGAAGAGCCATTGAGTTCCAAATTCTACGCAGCCCAGGCGTGTGGCACCTAAAAAGCTGTAAAGGATTACAGAACGGGAACGAAGCGACCGCCGGATGTCCGATACACTTCAGAGGCTCTTGCAAAACTCAGATCTCTGGCATGGAGTCAGGACCACCTCGCGGTAGCGTTCGTGTGAATTCGTGGATCTTTTTTTCGTGCAGAAGAACGATCCACGAAACCACACGAAATAAACAAAAAAGCACTCTTGGTCTTCCTTCGTGTCAGTTCGTGTGAATTCGTGGATCGGAGTGGGTGCGAAGCCTCTCAAGGCCTCTTAGATGAGCGGATCTGAGTTTTGCAAGAGGCTCTGAAGCGTATCGGACATCCGGCGGTCGCTCCGCTTCCGTTCTGTAATCATTGCATACCGCGCATCTGGAGCAATGCTATCCTAACAATAGGCTCACTTCAGCAGCCGAACATCGTTTAGCGCGTGTCAAATGTTCAATCGAGTCTTGATCCTATCTGCTTCTGCTGGCGCTGGTCACCTGCGCGCTGCTGAGGCATTAAAGCATGCTTTCATCAAACTGAACGCAGCGCGCGAGGTGCGACATGTCGATACGCTCGACTACACCAACAAAGTGTTTCGGCATCTTTACTCGCAGACGTATCTCGAAATGGTTAATAGCGCGCCCGAGATGCTCGGCTGGTTGTACGATTATCTCGATCGGCCGTGGGAAAAAGAGCGTCGACGGCTGGCGCTTGACCGGCTCAACACCCGCCCATTTGTAAAACTGCTGAAGCAATACCGGCCAGACATTACGATCTGCACTCATTTCCTTCCGGCTGAAATTATTTCGTGGTTGAAAGCTAAAGAACGTATCGAACGACCGCCGGCGATTGTTGTCACCGATCTTGATGTGCATGCAATGTGGCTGTGCCACAACTACGACCGTTACTTCGTACCAATAGAAGAGACGCGCGTTCATTTGGCGAAGTTAGGTATACCGTCGCAGAAGATCTCCGTCACTGGTATTCCCATCGATCCAATCTTCGCTGAGCGGAAAGATAAGACAGCCATGCGTCGTAAGCACAGCTTGAAAC
>DATBSH010000397.1:0-6255 GCA_036559885.1 Pyrinomonadaceae bacterium | reverse complement strand
TGTCGTGGGAACCCTTACGGCCCGAGCTGGTGGTTGAAGTGGCTTACGATCACATGCAAGGCAGTCGCTTCAGACACACTGCCCAGTTTCGCAGATGGAGAGGAGACAAGAAGCCATCTGATTGCACCTTCGAACAATTAGAGGTGGTGCCGCCGCAGGAATTGTCGGAGATATTTGGTTGAGGCTTCTACCGCGAAAAGCTCCACTGATAGGTCAATCCCAACGCACCTCCCATTGGATCTTTCCCGGTTCCTGACATCCTCTTTCCGTCGCTCGAGATCGTTCCGCTGTCTTCGCCCAAACTCCAGCCTTCACCAGCGAGCACATTCGTTTGCTTCATGTGGATTGCCGTAGATTGCAGTGTCCCTTCGAACGCAACTCGCACCGGCCCCTGTTCGAGAACGCCATCAAATGTTGATCCGTCATGATTTTTGACCATGAGTGTCGCGGCGTTCCCGGCTGGACCATAGGTGCCCGTCCAAGTGCCACGTAAATCAGTTATGACTGCCGCAGCAGAAGCTCTCTCAGAATCTGGTGTTGTCTCTGCGTGAGTCGACGGTTGAGCCGGGACCGCCGGTGTGACGATCTCATTACGTGTAAACCTGTCAATCCCGAACTTGATTCCTATACCCAACGCGATTAGCAACACCGCCAGTGTCGATATCCCAACACCAGCAAGTACCCATTTCGAGAGGTTCGATCTACGTGATTCAGTCAACGAAGAGACAGGCTGAAACTCGTTTCCCGTTACCGGCGCGGTCTGCAACTCTTTGGCGAGCGCCAGGGCGTCAGGCTGTCTTTCATCACGAGATTTAGCGAGCGCGCGAAAACAAATATTCGTTAGAGCCGAAGGTATTCGCAGTGAGGAGTCAAGCGGAGGGGGCGGCTCGTTCAAATGTTTTGTTATTAGTCCCGTCAAATTGTTTGCCCGGAAAGGTGGACCACCTGAAAGCATCTCGTAGAGCATCGCGCCCAGGCTATAAACGTCTGACCGTGCATCAAGCTCGTCGCCTCGACACTGTTCGGGTGACATGTAATAAATTGTTCCCATCAGCGCGCCAGTCTGAGTGAGGGGCGAAACATCGTCACGCACTTTCGCTAACCCAAAGTCGACAACTTTTGCGCTTTCGTTTTCGCCCTCGTGAGCAGGTGGTGAAACGATGACGTTATCTGGTTTCAGATCGCGGTGCAGCAGGCCTTGGCGGTGAGCTACGCCCACCCCTGCACAAATATCGAGCATCAATCTGACGACGCGTTCAGGATCAAGCCGTCCTTCGCGTTCGAGTAGGTGTCGAAGAGACTCGCCGCTGACGAGCTCCATCACGATGTAAGCTTCTGTAGAACCTCCGAGACTACTTTGATCGTTGAAGTCATGGATACTTACGACATTCGGGTGACGAATCTGTGCCGCGGCACGTGCCTCACGCCTAAAGCGCTCGATGGCTTGTCGCTCACGAGTTAACTCGTGGCTGAGAAGTTTGACAGCGACCTCATCACCGATGTGCAACCTGCGAGCGCGATAAACTGCACCCATCCCGCCCTGGCCCAGTCGTTCAATTAGTTGATACTTCGAATCGAGAACGAGGCCGACGCGAGAATCCGGTTCAGGATCACGACCTGGCGGATTCATGCGGGCATTTGTTTCCGGTGAATTCTTGATCGTCGTGCGGAGCTCGATTTTCCCAGTTGCCATGCCGCAACTGCTGCAGAACGCGGCTTCGTCCGGGAGTGAATGCTGGCAGCTGGGGCAGATCATTGGCGGTTACTTTGTCGAGAGTAAGAAGCGAATCATTGATCAATTATCATTGGACATCTATCAATTGTCATTTGTCCTTTGGTCTTGCGCCTTCAGCCTTTGGCATAGGGCTTGGGTATAGTTCTTCGGTAGTCGAAGATCTAGGACCAACGCCAAAAGACCAAATGACAAATGAAAAATGTCCAATGATATATGACAAATGATTAGTCCTTCTTCTTCGCGCGCCACTCTCTCCACTCTCGGGTGGGATCATCATCCGGATCGGGTTTCTCTTGCGCAGGCCGCAATGTTTCCGGCACGTTGTGAAGATTAACTCTGATTCGCGTCCAGGTTGACGATCGCCCCCGCATTGAATCGACCAAAACATCCTCAGGCGCAAGGAGTTTCGCTACCTTCCGATGCTTGCGCTTCCATCTTTCCAGTCCGGCCATCGCTGCCTTCTTATCAGGCGAGTTTGCGATGACCAGCAGCGGCATTCGTATGCGTGGGGCTTTGACTGTTTTCTTTGTCGCAGAGCGCGCGCGCGAAGGAGCGACCCGCGGCGCTTCGCCTTCCATCTTACGAAAGTGTGGCGGCCACGGCGCATCTGCAAGGCCTTCTGCTTCATCCCGATCGGCCAACTCCAGCAAAGGTTCGAGCGAGCCTGCCGCCTGGTCCATCTCTTCATGCGGGTCACCGAATTTCGCAAATAGTTTGGGCACAGTCAGTACCGTAAAGTCTGCTGGATTGCAGTCAGCCACATCTTTCCAGTGCAAAGGCATGGAGACACGCGCGTCGGCCAGTGGCCGCACGGAATATGCCGAACACGTCGTGCGATCTTTCGCGTTCTGGTTGTAGTCGAGAAACACACCATGACGCTCCTCTTTCCACCATTTCGAGGTTGCAAGCTGTGGTACGCGGCGTTCGACTGCTCGAGATAAGGCGAGTGCGGCTCGTCGCACTTCAACGAAGGTCCATTCTTGTTGAATTCGCACATTCACGTGCATTCCCCTTGAGCCGCTTGTCTTGGGCCAACCGCGAAGTCCTAATTCATCGAGAAGAGACCATACCTCCAGAGCAACGCGGCGCACCTGGTCCCACTCGACACCCGGAACGGGATCCAGATCAACGCGAAGCTCATCCGGGTGTTGTAGGTCGCCCGTGCGTACGGGATGGGGATGTAATTCAATGCAACCCAGATTTACAATCCAGGCAAGACCAGCCGCATTGTCTACCACGATTTCCTCTGCCTTGCGGCCGGAAGGAAACGAGAGCGTGACGGTTCGCAGCCATTCTGGGGTATTAGTCGGTGCCCGCTTTTGATAGAAGGCTGGCTCTTCTGCGCCATTCACAAAGCGTTTGAGAACAATCGGGCGATCGCGAATTCCGTTCAACGCACCGCCACTGACGGAAACATAGTACTTAACCAGCTTCAGCTTTGAGAGTTTAGTTTGTGTGGAAAAGTAAGGTTTGTCGGGATTAGTGATTCTGACCTCGTGACCATCGATGGTCAAAACCTCTGCTTTGTCTTCTTTAGCCATTATTGATTTCATTTCTTACTCGCTCGCCGAGGCTTCTCGCCAAACCAATACCACGTCGGTTCGGGCTCGCTACCATACTGCCGCAACAGCTTATCTATTATGTCGTTTACAGGTACGTGACGTTCAGGAACCTTTGCGCCTGCCGCTATCAAGGTTTCGATAATTTGTGTGTAGACCTGCGGGTCGCCGTTGTGAGCTGCCGACCAAAGCGTCTGACCAAGAACAGTTCCGCCGTACATGTTTCGTGCCTCGAGCGGCGGATTGAATTTCAATAACAACTTCACAACTTCCGAGTGTCCGCCGATCACTGCCGAATGCAATGGCGTCTGTCCATCTCCACCGCCGTCTTTAAGGTCAATGTCTTTGTCTAACAAATACTCAACTACGTTCATGCGACCCCAGCCGCAAGCGGAGGAGAACGCCGACTGCACCTGCTTCTTCGTTGCTTTAGATTTGCGACTCCCATCCTCGTTGAAGAAACTTTTTACAGCGTCGAGCCGTCCGACACCCGCAGCAGCTTGAAGACTCAGCTTCGCGCCGCGGTCTGCAAGATACACGGCCGCTTCACCACGTCCATTTGCCAATGCTCCCATTACCCCGCTCTGTTGATTCCCGGCGCTCGTCTTGTGATCGATCTCTGCTCCATAGTCGAGCAGGATTTGCATTAGCGGATTCTGAACGCCAGCCAAATATGGATGAACGCTGGTTGCAACGAGACCGAGTGTTGTCGCTCCTCCACCGTAAACGTCTGCTTCCGCATCAACTTCTGCTCCAGCTTTCAACAATAGTTCGGTTATCTCGACAATGTTTGGCGGTGTCTTTTGTCGATAACCTTCCACGCCGTTTGCCGATACGTAATGAAGCAACATGGCACCATGTTCTCTCGTTGAGCGCCCGCCTACGATTGCGGGTTCTTCGCGTAGGAGACGTTTAAGAGTCTTGATATCGCCTTTGATGATCGCATCGGCGGCGGCTTCAAATCGCGCGACTGTAGAACTCTTCCTCGTTAGTGCATTCAGATGTTTGCAGAACTTGGGCCAACTATCGAAGCCGTGGGATCGAGCGATTATGAATTGCGCATCAGTTAACCGACAGCGGCCAGCGGCTTCAGACATTTTTCGTTGTACGAATCTTTCGACCTTGTCTATCCAGGGTGACACGGCGACGGGAAGTTGGCGCGTGAACTGGACACCGCTCTGTTTGGCGAGCGCCATTACCCATTTCTCGGCCCACTTACCGATTGCGTCTTCGTTGTCTGATTTACAGGCCTTGACTAATTCTTTTGCGAGCTTCTTATAACGCTCGAGGTTTGGGCGTTGTGGAAGGGGAAGTGCGTCTTGCGCGTTGGGAAACATACGAAGCTCCTTTCAAGTAAGCGCCTGGTGTCCGCCAAAAGCAGGCTGAAAGAAGATTCGTAGAGTTGTAATGATGAAGGTGGGCAAGGCCCTTTCCGCGGACGGGGTGCGCCCTTTGCGCGGGGTGAGTATAACTTCAGACTGCAAGAACATCCACAGATTACACAGCGCGGCTTAGGCCGCAACCAAAGGTTAGGAGCACCGAAGGTGCGAAATAAGGTAGCCAGGGGCAAGCGCGAAGCGCGCCGCCCCTGGAACGAGCGGTGATTTATAGGTCAGCCCTGGTATCGTTAATCCGGTCCCAGGGGCGGCGCGCTTCGCGCTTGCCCCTGGCTACCCTATTTCGCCGCTTCGCGGCTCTGCACGAAGTTTCTTGCTAAGAAACAAAAAGTTGGAGATGGGTTACACAGATTATGATTTTGATCTGTAGGATAAGGGAACTATGTTATCGGCCCTTGAACGGTTGATGGAACAAGCCGCTGAGTGGAGCGTCACGATCTCCGAGACTCGCGAAACAGAAACCTCGCTTCTTGGATTTGGAGAATGTAATGGAGCGCGTGTAGTACTCAAGGTAAGTAAACACGAAGGTGATGAATGGCATTCAGGCAATGTTCTGGAGGCGTTCCGAGGTGATGCCACAGTTCGGGTTTATCAATCTGATGCAGGCGCAGTTTTGTTAGAGCGACTGGATCCTGCGACTGAACTGGCGCCGCTTGTGCGCGGTGGTCGAGATGAAGACGCAACTCTGACTCTGGCCCAGGTCATTAGTTCGATGAGGAATCATGAGCCCCCGGCACATTGCCCAACAGTCTTCGATTGGGCGCGCGGTTTTGATCGATACATCCGTCTGGCTGGCGAACGAGGCGTACCGTTGGCTTTAGCGAAAGAGGCCGCGCAGTTATATCTGAGTCTGGCAGCTTCCCAAAAACGCACGATGCTGTTGCACGGCGACCTTCATCACTACAACGTCCTATTCGACACTAATCGTGGTTGGGTCGCGATCGATCCTAAAGGAGTGGTGGGAGAGCTCGAGTATGAGCTGGGTGCGATCATAAGAAACCCGATAGAACTGCCTGACTTGTTTCTTTCTCGCTCGATTATTGAACGTCGACTTCATTCGTTAACCACAGCACTCAAATTGGACTATCAACGTTCACTTGGTTGGTCATTTGCGCAGGCAGTGTTGTCAGCAATATGGGACATAGAAGACGGCTTAGAGATGCACTCGGAACATTCATCACTGCGGCTCGCACAAGTGATCAGAGAGATGCGCCAAGAAATATGATCTCAGCGGCATTAGGCCCCACCTCGCAGTAGCGGGTGGGTGATGAGTAATTGTTCAAGCTCCGGAAAATTGCAGGTAGGGAAGGGTGGCTTGCCCTCGCTCAACTAGCTTTATCCGGATCCGAGAAAACACTCAACTGCAGAACGGGAGCGAAGCGACCGATTTCAAGTGACGGAATCGCCAATGTTAGTTCAATCAGTCGCTTCGCTCCTGATGTTATGAAACAAGCGCCTCCACCGGGAGTGATAAACTTCCGGTTCAGTGCACTCAGTGACATGAGACTGAAAGGAGGCGCTATGAACACAATATATATCGGCGTTGACTTTCATGCACGACAAC
>DATBSH010000396.1:0-19273 GCA_036559885.1 Pyrinomonadaceae bacterium | reverse complement strand
CAGATTTAATTCAACGTTGAATAATATGCACCGTGAGCGGGGGCAAGCCACCCTTCCCGACCTGTAATTTGGCGCAACTTGAATTATTTCCTCGCACGAATCCCGCTACCGCGAGGCGTATTGACCTCACGACACTCGGTTGCGCGTTAACAACAATCTATGTTTTGCTTGTCGAAGTAATTTTTAGAGCAGGTATCTAACCATGTGCCGAGCCATCAAGACCCTACACAACTTTCAACCTCCCGCCACTGATGCTGAGATTCGTGCTTCTTCAATTCAATTCGTACGGAAGTTAAGCGGGTTCACTAAACCATCAAAAGCGAACGAAGCCGCGTTTAATACCGCAGTCGAAGAAGTCGCAAAGGTCGCGCGGCAACTGCTTGAGTCGCTTGTGACCAATGCAGCACCAAGAGATCGAGAAATCGAAGCGGCGAAGGCTCGCGCCAGAGGCCGAGAGCGATTTCAGACTGCCTGATGTCCGATACGCTTTAGCTTGTCGTGACTGACGGTAAGTTCAACGTGGTGATAATTGGTTCGTTCGTTGCGACGTCTTTTTGATATCTAAACGGTACGCGACTATGGCGGCTCCAAAACCCCAAACCGGAACGCCGTCGCCTTCAAAGCAAGTCGAAGCGTTCATCCGTAAATTCAACCCAGCGGTTGCTAAGCTAGCTCGGTCTGCACGCGCAGCCATGCGTAAACGCCTTCCCACTGCAGTCGAGTTGGTATACGACAACTACAACGCCCTTGCACTGGGCTTCGCGACGTCAGAACGTACTGCAGACGTAATTGTGTCGGTGGCTGTCTATGCAAACGGCGTCAATCTGTACTTCATGTATGGTCGATCGCTGCCGGACCCTAACAAGATGTTGCAAGGTGAGGGCAATCAGGGAGCTTTTATCCGTTTTACAGATAACTCGGTGCTTGACGATCCTGCAGTCGACGCGCTACTCACGGCGGCGACTAAACATGCACGACCGCCTCTTCCATCTACGGGTCGCGGCTACACCGTGGTGAAGTCGATTTCTGCAAAGCAAAGACCAAGACGGTTACAAAAATCTCAGAGGGCATCAGGAAAGAAACGGCCGAAATAACGAAGGGGCATGGCAAAGGGTAACCCAATATCCGAATATCGTTTCTCACGTCGTCAGTTCCTGAGTAGCTCTACCACGTTTTTTGGTCTGTGTTTTTGTGCTCATCCATTTTTTGAATCACCAGCCAGCATTGTTCAGGACGATAAAGTACTGGCCCGGCTGCGCGACAATCTATTGCAATTGGTCAATGAAGAACGGGCGGTCGAGAAGCTGCCACCCGTGGCGATCGACGATCTGGCAACACGGGTTGCCACCAAACACGCGCAGGAGATGGCTAAGCACAATTACGTCAGCCACTGGAATCGCGAAGGACTCAAACCTTACCACAGGTATTCTTTTGCCGGAGGTTCTCACGCGACTGAGGAGAACATTTCGGCCGCCGATACAACATGGTCATCGCAGCTGAAGGATCTCCTGCAGGACACGTCGTATCTTCATCTTCGCTTGTACCAGGAAAAGCCGCCCACTGACGGACATCGCCAAACGATCCTTCGGCCCCAGCAGACGCATGTTGGTTTCGGAATCGCTCTGGATGAATTGCGACTTAGAGTGGTTGAGCTCTTTGTGAAGAAGTACGTTGAACTAAATCAGGTTTCGCGAAAAGCAAAACCGGGTGACAGCTTCACGCTCTCTGGGAAGTTACTTCAGCCCGAGCATGCGTTGATGACCGTGGAGGTCTTATACGAACCTTTGCCCAAACAAACGGATTTAAGCTGGTTAAGAGAACCGCGGCCGTATGCGCTGCCAACGGAATCAGTGGTCTTGCGACCAGTCTTACCACCACCGTTCACATACGCCGATCGCCAAAAAGGCGTGATTCAAGTGGATGTCGACGGTCGGTTCACGACTCCTATCAAACTTTTTAAGAAGGAGCCTGGTGTTTATACGCTGGTTTGCTGGGTAAAGCGCTATCGAAACGAAAAGGCTTTTCCGGCAACTGAATTGTGCATCCGTGCCGAGTAAGAGTCATTGCCTCGCTCGCTGGCGGGCAGCTTCATATAGCAGTATGCCTGCTGCAACTGACACATTCAGACTCTCAACCAAGCCCTTCATCGGTATACGCACTGACACGTCAGCGGCTTCAATCTCACTTTGCGACAAGCCGGTTGACTCAGGTCCCAGGATCACAGCGCGTCCGGTGGACCAATCGAGTTCAGTGAACGATTTCTCGCCAGTGGCATCAGCACAAACAGTTTCGATGTTTCGCTCACGGCAAAATCGAACCGCCTCCTCGTAAGTTGGTCCGCTCCAGATTGGTAAACGAAAAGCCGAACCCATCGCTCCTCGCAAAGACTTTGGTGAAAAGGGATCGGAGGTGTTTGCTGTGGCTACAGCACCTGACGCGCCTGCCGCTTCAGCAGTCCGAATGATCGCTCCGACATTGACTGGATTATTGATTCGATGCATCACGATCAGAAGCGGCGAGTCTCGAATAACCGAATTGAGAACGGCTTTGGTGGAGTCAGGTCTCTGAGCTAACAGCACTATCCCCTGAGGAGTTTTCGTATAGGAGATCGACTCCAGAAGCTTTTCACTAACGGCGCCGACGCGCTGAGCTGCGCTACTGATTTCGCCAACGACGCCTGCAGCTTTTTCCTTCTCAGCCAGTTGTTCAGAATAGACAACAGCGTCAATAGACAATCCTGAACGAAGGGCCTCTTCGCAGAGTCGCAGTCCTTCGACGAAGATCAAGTTTTCGATCTTGCCCTCTCTTACTGCTCGAAACTGCCGGAGCAGGGAATTATCGCGACTGGTGATGCGGGTGTTTGGCATGCTTTAGCTAGTCGTTTTCGTAACAACTACTGTCTTAACTGTAGAGCTTCTCTCCGTAAGTTCATTCCGCTGGAACTTCAATTTCAGCCCAAACCGGCCAATGGTCGGAAACGTTCAGCGGTCGTGCGACGCCCCAACGAGAGATCGTCAGATCCCGTGTGAAGATCCAATCGGCATGTAGACGAAGTCCTGCGCCCCTCCATGTTGCCGTCCCGGTCGGCATCGGTGTTGTGTAACCACGGTCTTCGAGAAACTGACGCGTGTCTGAACACTTCTGCTTCGATAGTGTGTTGAAATCGCCGAGTATCACTGCGGGGCCTTTTGATTGTGCCGCATGCTGGGTGATCACCTCGAGCTGTTCTAACTGGCCATTGCTCGCCGCATGAGGGTCTACATGAACGCTTACAACGCGTACGTCTGTATCGCGCAGACGAATGCTGGCTGCAACCGCGACTCGAGGTCTCCACAGACATCGCTTCCAGGGGAGATCTATGCGAGTGACCGACGACAGCGAATAACGACTGATCAGGCTGACACCTGTATCGCCCTCGTCGAAAAGCTGAATCGGCTCTTCAAAATCGAGCCACCATTCCCTCTGTACAGGCTTAACACCACGCGGTATTCCCGCCGGTGCATGCACCCAGCTCATGCGCATTGCGCTCGCCAGCTCACGTGCTACGTGTACACCTCCAGAGCGAACTGTTCGTTTGTCAGCTTCCTGCAGGGCCAGTATGTCTACCGAAGGCAGGAGCTTGCCGTCTGTAAAAGCTCTGGCTGCCGCCTGGACATTCTCGGAGATCGTTCTTGTCCGTTGGCGCGACGGTAACATGCCAAGCTTCCGCAAAACTCCGCCTGAAATGAGAAATGGTCCGCGTGCATAGCGTATGTTGTATGATGCAACCACTAAGCTAGTTTTAATGGGCGGCCACTGCTGGGGTTCAGTGACATCACCGAATTCAAGTGGCTCGACTTCGATTGGTGGTGACAGAAGATCAGACATCAAAGCGTTATTCTTACCAATAAGGAATACAAAAGGGAATTGAGCGCGTTCTCTTCAGTAGGCTGTCTACTTAAATGATTCAACTTTCCACTGGAGCGCGGACGTCTCGTCCGCAATGAGCGAAGCGAACAACATCTGCGCGTCTGTCGATGCGTTTTGCGGATGGCACTCCCAGTATTAAGATCGATTCTGTTTTGGAAGTTGAGACTAAAGCGTGACCAAGACCTGTTCCCACGACCTCATTTATGAATAGAACAATCTGGGCCATAGTTGATGACATGTTCTTTGCTTCAAAGATTCGCGCAACGGCCGAAGCTTTGGGTGTCACAATTGTTTTTCTGCGAACCGTCGATGCGATGATAGAGAAACTCGACGACCAAGAACCAGATCTAGTGATCTTTGACTTACACAATCCGAAACTTAATCCCGTGAACGCTGCAAGAGAATTGAAGGCGCGTGACAATGAAATTCCTCTGCTCGGGTTCTTTTCTCACGTGGAGGTCGAACTACAAAAAAGTGCCCTCGCAGCAGGCTTCGATAGAGTCATACCGCGTTCGGTGTTCTCAAGCAATTTGGCAGATATTCTGAAGGGATGATGGCCATACGCTTTCGCTTGTCATAAGCAGATCCACCGATTTCCACAGATTACACAGAACGAATTAGGCAGTTAAGTTGAACAATTAAGTTCCCTCGGTCCAATGCGGGAACAACAGATTCAACTTAACTGCCTAATTCGTAATCTGTGTAATCTGTGAAAATCGGTGGATCTGCTTAAGCGTATCGGACATAAGCTATCCCACTACGGCAGGCGTGATGACATCGTGAATAGCGCGCACCTCACCCACCAGTTGTTCATACTGGTCAAGCGTCAGTGCTTGCGCGCCATCCGATAGCGCCTGTTCCGGTTGATCGTGCACTTCGATGATCAGACCATCGGCCCCCACCGCCACACCGGCACGAGCCAAAGGCGTCACCATAAAGTTTTTCCCCGTGCCGTGGGATGGATCTACTATTACCGGCAAGTGCGAAATACGTCGGACGGCGGGAATAGCGGCAAGGTCCAATGTGTTCCTGGTGTGCTGCGCAAACGTCCGAATACCTCGTTCGCAAAGAACGATCTGATAATTACCTTCGGACATGACGTATTCGGCGGCTAGCAGCCACTCGTCAAGCGTCGCCGATAACCCCCGCTTCAAGAGTACAGGCAAGCGTGCACGGCCGACGCGCCGCAGAAGCGAAAAGTTTTGCATGTTTCTCGCGCCGATCTGAATCATATCGCCGTATCGTTCGACGAGATCTACACCCGGTTCATCCAATGCCTCGGTGACTATCTTCAGACCGTACGCATCGCGTACCTCGGCCAGGATGCGTAAACCTTCCTCACCCAAGCCCTGAAATGCGTAAGGCGATGTGCGTGGTTTATACGCGCCACCACGAAAGAACCGAACACCACTGCGACGAACGGCTTCCGCAATTGCAAACGCCTGAGCGCGGCTTTCGATTGCACATGGGCCGGCAATGATCGCCAGTTCGTCACCACCAATTGCGGCATCACCAACTCTGACAACTGTTTTCTCCGGTCTAAGGTCGAGCGTGATTAGTTTGTAAGGCTTACTGACACGAATGGCCTCAGCAACACCGGGAAGATTTTCGAAGTGCGATGGATCAACTGCGCCTTGATTGCCAGTAATGCCTATTGCTGTGCGTGTAGCACCAGGCATCGGGTGACCTTTGAATCCAAGCGCTTCGATGACGCGTAGAACGGTTTCGACTTCGCCTTCAGTCGCGTCGGCTTTCATTACGATTAACATGACGTAATATACCTCGAATTTTCCCGGTGCTTCGTGCCTTGTCCTTAGTACTTTGTACTTAGCGGTGAATACCACTCCACCAGAACGTTAACTCCAAACTACAAAGATCAAACCCTTCACATTCGTTCAGGAACGTCAATCCCCAGAATCCCCAGAGCTTCGGTCAAACGGGTTCGCGCTATATTTGCTGCGACGATCAGTACTGCCCGCCTTACCGCATCGTCCTCAGTAATAATACGATATCGGTGATAGAAAAGGTTGAAAGCTTTCGCCAGATTGAAGGTGTACTTGGCAAGATTTGCAGGCTCGGCAGAAATCGCGCACTGGGCTACGATTTCATCCAGCCTCTCCGCCGATGTCACCAACGACCAAATCTCTGTGCCAGCGTCGCCACTTAAGACGAGCGAAAGTCGACTTTCCAGTTCAGCCTCATCCAAGGCCCTTTCCAGTAAGCCAGACGCCTGCTCCAGGGCTCCGGTCTCCAGTTTGCGAAATATCGAGTTCGCTCGGACGGCAGCGTACTGGCAGTATGGTCCAGTTTCGCCCTCAAAGGACAAAGCCTCGTCAAAATCGAAGGCGATAACTGAGTTTCGCGTGAACTTCAAAAGGAAATAGCGCAACGCTCCGACGGCGATCTCGTGCGCTGTTGCACGTTTTTCATCCGCAGAGAGTTCAGCGTGGCGAGACTCGACTTCTCTTAGAGCATCCGTCTCCAAGCGATTAATCAAATCATCGGCTTTGACACCAAGACCTTTTCGTCCGCTCATCTCGACATATGGTCGCGCTCGATCCTCTGGCGTTAGCTCTAATCCTAATTCCTCGCAGGCCTTAGGCGACAAAGCCACCATCTCATAACTAAAGTGGACGCTGGCATGCTCGCCAACTTCCGGCACCACCGCCGCAACACCGCGCGCTACAATCTCCTGCGGATATGACTGACGTGAGTCAATCACGTTGTAGACAGTAATGCCTCCTCCAAACGCAGGGCGTTGCAGTCGTGAGCTGTTGTCTGCCTCGGCATCGCTCGTTGTTATCCAGAGATTGTGTTCATCGGGGTAGGTGCGGAAGATTTTGTAATAGAAGTCGAGCCCGAGTTTACCTAGCTTCCACAGTTGATAAGCGATGTCTTTTCCCGTGTAAGTCACCGTCCCATTCGAACGCACGATGATTTTGTCTGACTCGTGTTCATCCGTTCCTGTGTGTGACTCAAACGGCATCACCCAACACCCGGCGTGACGTCCTTCCGTTTCGAAACGAATAACGCCCGTTTGCTTCATCAACTCGAAGGCGCGTTCCCAGAAATGTAGGTGA
This sequence comes from Pyrinomonadaceae bacterium, assembly GCA_036559885.1. Classification (GTDB taxonomy): domain Bacteria; phylum Acidobacteriota; class Blastocatellia; order Pyrinomonadales; family Pyrinomonadaceae; genus PSRF01. Next base: position 12,284 of record DATBSH010000396.1, on the reverse strand, counting down.
AGAATGTCTGACTCGCGTGCAAGAAGATCATAACGAATCCCCAGTCGCTCCATTGTGTTGAGGATGCGCTCGACGTTGCGTGTTGCTACATAATCTGCCAACTCTGCTGTGGGGTTGTCACCTGCTTCAATCGCGTGCAGAACTTCGCTGCGGGATGCTGTTTTCTCTGGATTCAGAGGTCCGTTGGGATCGCCGTCACGGTAAAAGAGTCCCACGCGTGTGTAGAGGTCCCAGCAGTAGTAATCGAATGGATAATCCGTCGTAAGCGAAGCATCGAGCGTTTTGATCTGATCCAGCTTCATCCTCTCCAGGTGCAGGAATCCAACGACCACGTCGGCGACCTGGACTCCGGTATTGTCAATGTAGTTCTGAACCTCAACTCGATTGCCGCCGGCGGCTTTCAGGATGTGAACAAACGTATCGCCAAGAACCGCATTTCTGACGTGACCGATGTGCGCGGCCTTGTTGGGATTGATGCTTGTATGCTCCACCATCTTCTTCGGGTGATCTTCGCCTGTGAGCTTTGGCGCGACGTCGCGCGCGGCAAATAGCCGTAACAGCGTGGGACGATCAAAGAAGATATTGATATAGCCGGGTCCGGCAATCTCAACGCGTGACACTTCGTCGATACTTTCAAACCGGTCCTTCAGTTTCTCCGCAATCGATCGCGGCGCAACTTTCTCGCCGGTCTTCTGTTTGACGAGCTTGGCCAATTCAAAGGCGACGGGAAAGGCAAGATCTCCCAGGTCGGGTTTTGGCGGCGTCTCAGCATTCAGCTGTTCAATATCGACGTCGAATAGATCTCGGGCAGCGCCTCGAACTGCTTCTTTTAAACGGTGCTGGAGATTGATCAGGGTCATTGATGCATATGGTTCGCGCTTTAGCGCGTACAAAAAGGCCAAAGTATAGCGCAGCACCGCCTTCGAGTGACAGCGGGACTGGTGGGCACAGAAGCCATAACTTCTCATTCTCCCCAAGCTTTAGCTTGGGGTTTTAGGCGGCGAGTGAACTGAAAACCGTTTTAACGGTTTTCCTGCGAGTTCTAGCGTAATCGGAAACCGTTGAAACGGTTGCGCAAATCTAGTACTTGGCTATAACCCCAAGCTGAAGCTTGGGGAGAATGAGAAGTGTGAGTTCTTGGGGTCTGAGACTTGGGAAGAACTAAGAACCTCAACTTCCTCCTCATCCCTAGGCTCTGTTACCATCTTTTTTCCCATGGAGAGTCAAACCGCCAGCCCAATCTCGGCCGAGCTGCGCCGACGATTTAATAGTGCCGCACGTGTCCTGGTATTAACGGGTGCCGGAGTGTCTGCCGAGTCTGGCGTACCGACTTTTCGGGGTGGGGGCAACACGGCCGTTTGGAAGGGAATGCCCTTCGATGTGATTTCTTCAGCCGGAATGGTTGAACGAGACCTTCAAGCAGTGTGGGAATGGTTTGACTATCGACGCGATTTACTAAAAGCGGTCAAGCCGAACGCCGCGCACGTCACAATCGCAGGTTGGCAACATCGGTTTCCGGACTTGACGCTCGTAACTCAAAACATCGACGGTTTGCACCAGAAGGCGGGCTCGCATGACGTTATTGAGCTCCATGGAAACATTTGGCGTGCACGCTGTGTTACGTGTTCGATGACGAGCGAATCAAATGAACACCGCGCATGCGTCGGGTGCGGCGATCATCTTCGACCCGACGTCGTGCTATTTGGCGAACTTCTTCCGACGGGTGCTTACGACCGCGCGGCCGACGCTGCGTTGGGCGCAGAGCTCTGTTTTGTCATCGGAACGTCAGCACTGGTGTATCCCGCTGCAAATCTGCCTGTCATGGCAAAGCGAGCAGGCGCTTACGTTGTGGAGATAAATCCGGAAGAAACTCCGATGTCGGATTTCTGCGATGAAGTACTGACTGGGAAGGCTGGCGATATTTTGCCGCTTATCTAGCTGTAAGTAGGACAGACATTCCTGTCTGTCAAAGGAGACCTTTACGGAACGTCCGTAGCACGAGACAGACAGGAATGTCTGTCCTACTTAAACGCTGATGAAGACTCTTTACTTTGATTGTTTTGCCGGTGCCAGTGGCGACATGATTTTGGGAGCCATGGTTGGCGCAGGCGTCGACCCGAAAGCGCTGACGGAGCAACTGTCGTTGCTAAACGTTCAGGGTTTTGGAGTCCGATTCGAAACGGTTAGACGAGCTGGTCTCAGTGCTACTCACGCAGTCGTTAACACTGCGGATGAGCATGAACACCGGCATCTGCGGGAAATCTTAAACATCATCGCTAGCTCCGCATTGCCGCCGTCCGTGAAAGCGAGAGCAACACAGATATTTACTCGACTCGGCGAAGCTGAGGCGCGAGTACACAACGAGCCAATCGAAAGGGTGCATTTTCACGAAGTAGGCGCGCTCGATGCAATTGTAGACATTGTCGGCGCAGCGATCTGTTTTGATCTTCTGCGTATTGAAAGGTTTCTTTCGTCATCGCTGCACGTCGGAAGCGGGACCGTTGAAATGGAGCACGGTCGGTTCCCAATACCACCACCTGCCGTAGCCGATCTATTGAAAGGTGTCCCGTTCTATTCATCGGATATAAAAGGAGAACTGTTGACGCCGACGGGAGCGGCAATCATTACGACAGTCAGCGAGCAGTACGGCCCAATGCCGGCGATGCAATACGACTCTATCGGCTACGGCGCTGGATCAAGAGAGTACGGGAGCTTTCCAAACACGTTGCGTGTCTTTGTGGGCCAAACGCAGCCTGAGTCATCGCCGGCTGAAAGACTTCTGATGCTCGAAACGAACATCGACGACTTATCGCCGCAAGTGCTCGGGCACGTGATGGACCGCGCGTTCGAGTTAGGGGCGTTGGATTGCTATTTCACATCCGCCCAGATGAAAAAGAACCGGCCGGGTGTTTTGCTTTCGATACTTTGTGAACAGAATTTGAAGAACCAGTTGATGCAGTTACTGTTCAGGGAGACAACTACGCTGGGCGTTCGCTCCTACGAAGTCGAGCGGCGCGCCCTGGACCGGACTTCTGTCACGGTAGAAACGCAGTACGGTCCGATTGATGTTAAAGTAGCACGGCTGAACGGGCAGGTTGTGAATGAGATGCCGGAATTCGAACAATGCCGGCGTATCGCCAGAGAGGCAGGGGTGCCGCTGAAACGAGTTGAAGAAGAGGCCCGCGCAGCGCTTGAACGGCAAAGAGCCAAGAGCTAAGAGTTAAGAGCAAATAAGACCGAATGCCAAAGGCCAAAATAATTTTATGGCAACAAAGTTTTCGAATGATGAATCAGTCACCTCTTCCGTTGACCTCGATCTAATAGCGCAAGGTGTACGGCTCATTCTCGAAGGTATCGGAGAGGATCCCGAGCGACCGGGATTGAAAGAGACACCGCAGCGTGTCGCTGAGATGTATGCTGAGCTCACCTCGGGCATGCGAGAAGATGCGCAACAGCACGTCGTGCCACTGCCGGGCGATAAGCACGATGAGATGGTGATTGTGAAAGACATCAGTATCGCGTCTATGTGTGAACATCATCTGGCACCGTTCGTCGGTAAATGCCATATCGCGTATATCCCGAAGCAAGGCCGCATCCTCGGTATCTCAAAGTTGGCGCGACTCGCTGAAACGTTTTCGCGACGGCTACAGCTGCAGGAGCGCCTTACCACAGATATTGCCAACACACTTTTCGAGGGATTGAAACCCATAGGCGTTATGGTGGTAATCGAAGCTGAGCACACTTGCATGACTTTGCGCGGGGTCAGAAAAGCAGATGCGAAAACCGTCACTTCAGCCGTGCTGGGCGGCTTCCGCACCGATCCGCGGACCCGGGCAGAAGCGATGGCCCTGATAACAGGTAAGGATTGATTCATGTCGCTAAAATCAAATTCAGGATTGAAAATCGTAATTGCCGTTATTGCTGTTACCGCTGTTAGTCTCACCATACTTGCTCAGCAACGTAAATCGACCGCGTCAGGCATTAGTGAGAACAGGTTGCGGGCGCACATCAGATTTCTATCCGATGACATGTTGGAAGGCCGTGGAACCGGAGCCCGCGGTGGTGACTTGGCGGCGAAATACATTGCCGCTCAATTGGAAGCGCTTGGTCTAAAAGGAGCCGGCGCGGGTGGTAGTTTCTTTCAACCAGTCTCTCTTGTTGGTGTCAAAGCAAATCCAGATACGAAGATGCTCATTTCGAAAGGCGGTACCAAGCAAATATTCACTTTCGCTGACGACTTTGTCGCGTTTACAGGCGCACAAACCGAGCGCGTTGACGTGGATGCGGATCTGGTTTTTGTCGGATACGGGATCAATGCTCCGGAGCAGCGTTGGAATGATTTTAAAGGTCGGCCAGACGATTATCGGGGGAAGATCCTCGTTATGCTTGTCAATGATCCTCCTGCCACTACCGAAGAACCTTCGCTCTTTGGCGGCAAGGCGCTCACGTACTATGGCCGCTGGACGTACAAATATGAAGAAGCTGCCAGGCGAGGCGCTGTAGGGGCGATACTCGTTCACACGGATGAGTCGGCTGGTTATCCGTGGAGTGTGGTTAGAACTTCAAATGGATCGTGGCGCTTCGATATTGCCCGAACGCAAGGCGACCCTACTCCGTTTCTGCAATTTCGCTCCTGGATTACGAACGATGCCGCAAAGAAACTGATTAATCTCGCCGGGCAGGATCTCGACACGCTGCGAACACGCGCCGCAAAACGGGATTTTCAACCAATTCAATTGGGGATCAAGGCCAAACTGGATCTGAGAAGTGAAGTGAAGCGGGTTGCGGCACCAAACGTTGCTGGCATACTGATAGGCCGCGAGCCAAAATTGCGAGATGAGTACGTCGTTTACTCGGCGCATTGGGACCACCTGGGTATTGGCCCACCTGATCGGCTAAACGACACCATCTACAATGGTGCATTGGACAACGCGACAGGTGTCGCGTCGGTGATTGCAATTGCGGAGGCTTTCGCGAAACTTCCGCCCGCGCAACGGCCGCGTCGCTCGAGTCTTTTCCTATTTCCTACTGCCGAAGAACAAGGCCTACTCGGCGCCGAATGGTATTCAAAGCATCCACTCGTCCCTCTTGATAAGACGGCCGCAGACGTAAACCTTGATTCAATGAACGTGTTGGGGCTGACAAACGATTTCATACCTCTCGGTGCTGAACGCTCAAGCCTGAAGGGCGTGGCAGAGGCGGTTGCACGTGAAAAAGGTTTGCGCGTGTCACCCGATGCGCGTCCTGAACAGGGTTCCTTCTTTCGTTCAGACCATTTCCCGTTCGCGAAAGTTGGCGTGCCATCGATTAGTTTGAAGGAGGGAGATGATTATGTCGGCAGGCCAAAAGGTTGGGGCGCAGAGCAGTTTCGCGCCTACAACACTGCGCATTATCACCAGCCCTCAGATGAACTGCGAGATACGTGGGACTTTCGTGGCATGATTCAGGAAATTGAAATAGCGATGGCGATCGGACGTCGAATTGCAGACGCCGATGCAATGCCAAAGTTCAATCCCGGCGACGAGTTTGCACGCAAGAAGTAACGATCGATTTACGATTCACCATTCACCATTCACCATTCACGACTAGATGACCTCCTTCTACGTTACGACGCCCATCTACTACGCTAACAGCCTGCCGCATTTGGGCCACCTTTATACGATGATCGTAGTCGACACTATCGCTCGCTCGAACAGGCAGAGGGGTGTAGACACGCTGTTCCTAACTGGAACCGACGAACACGGCATCAACATCGAACGCGCGGCTCAAAAGAATGGCCGTACGCCAAAAGAACAAGCTGATTACGTAGTCAGCTACTACAAGAAGATGACCGCCGAGTTTGGACTTGATACCGAGCATGGTGGCTACGACATCTTCATGCGTACTACTGAACCGTTCCACTATCAGGGTGTCAGCGAGTTGTGGAGGCGCATCGCGAACTCAAAGACGCCCAAGGGAAACCAGCCGATCTACAAAGGCCATTACGAAGGCTGGTTCTGTGCCGCGTGCGCCGAGTACAAAACGGAAGATGAGTATCAGAAACCGAAGTTCGAAGGCGCGCCCCCAACTTGCCTGATACATGAGACGCCGCTCGATCGCGTTTCTGAAGACAGCTATTTTTTCCGGTTGTCTGACTACGCCGATGAGTTGCTGAAAATTTATGAGAGCCGGCCTGATTTCGTCAGGCCGGAGTCACGACGAAACGAAGTCATAAGTTTCGTGCGTGGCGGACTGCAGGATCTTTCGGTCAGCAGATTGAAAACATCGGTGAGTTGGGGTGTGCCTGTTCCGGATGATCCTGATCACACGATGTATGTTTGGTTCGACGCGTTATCGAACTACATAACAGCTATAGGCTACGGAAACGAACAACAACAGCGCAGATTTGGTTTTGAAAAATACTGGCCGGCATTGCACGTCGTCGGTAAAGACATTCTCCGGTTCCACGCCGTTTACTGGCCGGCGTTTCTACTTGCCGCCGGTGTTGAATTGCCGCGCGCTGTCGTCGCCCATGGTATGTGGCTTGATCCGAATGGCCGCAAGATGTCGAAAACGCTTGGCAATACCATTGAGCTTGACGTACTCAACCAACACTTTTCAATCGACGCGGTGCGATACTTTTGCCTGCGTGAAATGGTTTTTGGGCAGGATGGGCGATTCGGATATGAAGGATTGATCGATCGCGCAAACAGCGATTTGGCCAGCGGTCTGGGAAATCTGCTGAGTCGTACTTTGACGATGGTGGCGCGGTATTGCGACGGGCGTATTCCGAACGGGCAGATACCTCAGGACAAGATTCTACTTGCGAAGAGAACTGGTGTAGACACTGATGAAACGACTATCGCGGGCTTCATCGAGCTCGCGCGAGATCAGTTCATTCAACAGCTTGATAATTTAGCCTTCAGTAGGGCACTGGAGATCGCTTGGTCAGTTGTTGCACGCATGGACAAGATGATTACCGATGCCAAACCTTGGGAACTAGCGAAGGACGCGAACCAAAAGCAAACGCTGGATGCCGTTCTTTATCGGGCAGCCGAATCCCTCAGGTGGCTCTCGGTGATGTTGTATCCGGTCATGCCGCAAGCAGCTGGGCAAATGTGGAATCATTTGGGTCTGTCTGGTTCACCTGGTGCAGTTAATCCCGCGGAGCTTAAGTGGGGCGGGCTAGAGCCAGGTGTCGCTATTACAGAAGTGAAGGCGCTGTTTCCGCGGATCGATAAAGCGAAGGTCCTCTCAGACATTGAGGGGCCGGCAGCGGAAGGTGTTCGGGCAACGGAGGCGGACGCAGTTCCCGGAACGGTGGCACTAGAAACCAAGCCGTCACCTCCAGTTACGCACGCTACCGAAGCGGATGCTGTGGGTGTCACCAGTTTTATTGAGATAGGAGACTTCGCGAAAGTAGATCTGCGCGTTGGACAGGTGAAAACTGCCGAACGCGTGCCGAAGTCAGACAAGCTATTGTTGCTGCAGATTGATCTCGGAGAAGAGAAGCCCAGGCAAATACTCGCGGGAATCGCTGAATACTATGCACCGGAGAAAATGATTGGCCGGAAGGTTGTGGTCGTTGCGAATCTGAAGGCTCGTAAACTTCGCGGTTATGAATCGCAAGGAATGGTCGTCGCCGCATCTTACGGCGAAGAAGGTAGACCAGTGATTGCGACATTTGACGAAGACGTGCCGAATGGAGCGCGCTTGAAGTAACGGCTGCTCATGTTCATCGATTCGCACGCACACATTGACGGTCCTGAATTTGACGTGGACCGCGAAGAAGTAATTCAACGAGCGCACGCAGCCGGAGTTTCCACAATCCTAAATGTCGGGACCGGTGATCCTCACTCCGGAGCTTTCGAACGCGCGGTCCAGTTTGGCAGGAAACATCCAACGGTCTATACGGCGATAGGCACACATCCTCACGACGCAAATAAATACGATCAAGCTGCTGAAGAAAGTATCAAAACACTACTGCAGTCAGCAGAGCGGGCGGTCGCCTGGGGCGAGATCGGTCTCGACTTTCACTACGACAACTCACCACGTGAAATGCAAGTTGATGCCTTTCGAAAACAGTTGCGAGCTGCGCGTGAACTGAACCTGCCAGTGATTATTCACACACGCGAGGCAGAGAAAGAGACTATCGACATCCTGCGGGAAGAATATGGCGACGCGTCTCGGAAAGGTGTCTTCCATTGCTTCAGCGGAACCGGGCAGTTGGCGGAGCAGGCATTGGAGTTAGGATTCATGATCTCCTTTTCCGGAATCGTCACTTTCAAAAAAGCCGACGACCTGCGAGAAACGGCGCGCCGTGTGCCGATGGACCGGTTACTCATCGAGACTGATTCCCCGTACCTTGCGCCTGTGCCTTACCGAGGTAAACGCAACGAGCCTGCTTATGTTGTTGAAGTAGGGAAGTGCCTCGCCCAACTGCACGACGTGTCGCTTGAAGAAATTGAACAAACCACAACGCGCAATTTTGGCAAGTTATTTGAGCTGCAGATCTTGGTGGACTACTTCAGCCAGAATCGTTAGGGCGCCGGCATTTTAGGGGCTTGGACTCCACGTTTGGCTAAAGCTAGTGGGGTGTCTTTTCTCAGCTGTGAAGGTGGGCTCTCTCGGGCGAAACAGGCTCTCGCAGCATCGTTCTCGGAGTCTGTGCACCTAGAGATAACTTTCACATGCTCCCAGTTTGGTGTTATTCTCAGTGCAGCAAATCGTTTTGATTCATAACCGCCGATGGCCCAGCAGAACTCATTCGATATCGTTTCGCACGTCGATAACGCGGAGATTTCCAACGCACTAAATCAAACGATCAAAGAAGTCCGCCAACGATTCGACTTTAAAGGTAGTCATGCCAACGTCGTACATGAGAAGACCGAACTCATCTTGACCGCAGAAGATGAAACTAAACTACGTAACATGAACGACATTCTTCAGCAGAAACTTGTCCGCCGCGGTGTGCCGTTAAAGGCCCTGAGTTATGGCCACATCGAGCCTGCAGCCGGCGGGATTGTGCGCCAACGAGCTCAGATTCAACAAGGCATACCACAGGAAAAAGCAAAAGAGGTCGTAAAGTTCATCAAAGACAGTAAAGCTAAAGTGCAGGCGTCGATACAGGGCGATGTCGTTCGCGTGTCGGGACGCGATCGTGACACTCTTCAGGACGTCATTGCAGAACTAAAGGCGAAAGACTTTGGCATTCACATGCAGTTCACCAACTATCGGGCAAACTAACACTTGAGCATCTCGGGACACACATTAACGTTGGAAGAAGCGAGGATCTCTGCTCTCAGGATCTTCAGCATCATTGCCGCTGAACTGGAGCAGGTGGAAGTAGAGTTTGAGCGACAAGCAAAATCCAATGTTCAGGTAATTGCGTATCTGGGTGAGTACCTGCGCGCGTCAGGTGGCAAACGAGTACGACCGGCGCTCACGATTCTTTCTGACTATGCCGTCGGTGGTGACGGTTCTACCTACAACTGCATTCGCATCGCGACGGTGATGGAGTTTCTCCACACCGCCACGTTAGTTCATGACGACATTATCGATGATGCTGACACCCGTCGAAATCGTCCGACAGTTAACGCGCTCTATGGAAACGAAACCGCCGTCCTGATGGGCGATTGGCTCTACATGTCAGCATTTGAAACGAGTCTTGCCGAAAGATCCTTGCCGATTCTGGACATCCTGACGCGCGTTACGCGAAAGATGACAGAAGGTGAACTGCTGCAACTGACGTTGCTTGGACGTTCGGATGTTTCCGAAGATGACTATCTCGATGTGCTGCAGCGAAAGACCGCTTACCTGTTTAGTGCAAGTTGCGAAATAGGTGGGATTCTCGGTGGTGGCAGTGACGAACAACAAAAAGCTCTACGCGATTACGGCTTGAACCTCGGTACTGCATTCCAACTGATCGACGATCTGCTTGACTACACATCCACAGACGACGCGTTGGGGAAAGCCACAGCCGCTGACCTGCTCGGAGGCAAAGTAACATTACCCATCATCTACTTACTGCAAACTGAACCTGCGGCTCGTCAGCTTATCGATCAGGTATTGCTATCGCGCAGCTATAAGACCGTTCCTCAAGCTGACTTGCTCGATGCCATTGGCCGTTCAGGCGCGCTTGAGCAGACTCGCCAGCGGGCCAACGATTATGCAGTGAAGGCACGCGCGGCCCTGGATGGGCTGCCAGACTCGGAATACACCGAGAGTCTTCGGTCGATCCCTGGGTACGTTCTCGATCGTGATCGATAATATAGGACCTATAGATCAAAACTATTGTGAAAACTGCGAAAGGTCTCTAAAATCTGCCGCGATGGACCGCCCGAGCGACAACCTCCTATCCCGTCTCGAACAGAGCCTGCGGCAATCGCGTGCCGCCCGAATGCATCTGGCTGCTCGTCTGCGTGAACTGGAAGCCGAAGCTGACAGCGTTCGAACCGAACTCGCAGAAATGGACAATTTGGCGAGCCAAACTGAGGCGGCTATCTATCGACTTCTCTCTTCGGTACTGAACTCCAGCAACCTCTCATTGGGATTGCCCTCTGACGCTGAGCTCGAGGCGGCAATGAGACAATCGCCAGGTACTCCAAGGCCTCCCCTTCAAATGGAGCGCCGCACGCAAATCCCCACCGTCCGTAACAATGTTGAGGTGCTCAGTGACCGCTTTATGGACCGCACGATTCCACAGGCCGTTACACTCCTGCTTCGGGAGGAAGGTGGGCCGCTACATGTGAACGAGCTCTACAACCGGCTTCTAGAGGGCGGGTTCAAGTTCACTGGACAGAATCCAACCATCAGCATCGCAGTTTCTCTCAACCGCAATACTCGGTTCCGCAAGGTCGCGCCGGGGACGTTCGACCTCGTCATGCGCGACGCCTCCAAAGCTTCGTGAGTCCATCGCATCTTCCGGTGCTGTCGCCTTCTGTTCAAATCCATTCACTCCGATACAATTGTTGATATGCGCGCAATGATTCTTTCAGCCGGTTACGGCACACGTCTCTGGCCGCTAACTGAAGATCGCACCAAGCCGGCACTTCCGATTCTTGGCAAGCCACTGGTGGGCTATGTTGCGGAGTATCTATCGCAGTACGGCTTCAATGAGATCGTTGTAAATCTTCATCACCGTCCTGACTCTGTGCGTAAGGCGCTGGGCGATGGAAGCGCTTTTGGCGTGAAACTTCATTACGTCGAAGAACCTGTCATTCTTGGCACTAGTGGCGGACTTGATAATGCACGAGAGTTTTTTCTTGATGACACGTTTGTAGTCGTCAATGGAAAGATCATAACTGATGTTGATCTCAGCGCGGCTCTTGACACGCATCGTAAGCGCAACGCCTTGGCAACCTTGGTGCTAATGCACAATCGCAAATACGAACGATTCACCGTGGTTGAGACACACGATGGTCTCGTGACGAGATTCGGCGGAATGCCTGCACAACCTTATGCCGACACTCCACTGCTAATGTTCACGGGAATTCAAATACTTGAGCCCCGGATATTTGAATACATACCACCTGGCGTCTTTTCCAATTCAACGACTGATGTTTATCCAGAGGCGATTGCCAAAGGAGAGGTCGTTGCGGCCCACGTCACCGAAGGAAAGTGGCGGGAACTCTCCACCCTTCAAAGGTATCTCGACATTAGCATCGAAATGCTGAAGGAAACTGGACAGTCGTTTACCGCAGGTCCACATTGCCGTATTGCTCCGTCAGCCCGTGTCAAAGATTCAGTTCTTTGGGATAACATTCAGATAGCAGAAGGCGCACGCGTTTCGAGAGCGATTCTGGCGGATGAGGTTCGAATTGAAGCCAATGAAGTTATCGAGAACGCTGTTGTGGTCCCTCAAACGCTTGTCGAAGCCAAGACACCACCTGTCAAGGCTTTGAGTGGTCATGTTCAAGGCCAAAACTTTGTCGTGTCGTTAAGCGGATGATACAATCCGGCGTCACAAAAGCTATCGCCGCGCGGACAAAGCCCGATCGGATTCCGTCCCGCTTTATCAGATAGCGTCCACTTCGTTTCAAAATGAGTTCTGCTAAACAGGTGATCTCCAACGCATTTGAATCCCCCGCCTTAGAACGGTTATCGAGATTACTCAATGAGAACGGAGTGAAGAGCAGAGAGATTGTTGCTCTCACGCCTGACGCATCGACGCGCAAATATTTTCGTGTTGCGTGGAAGAAGGGAACCGCCGTTGCTGCTGTCTATCCGGAACCTTTCGATCCGGAGTTTCACCCCTACCTTGACGTTACTAATCTCTTTCTGAAATGTCAGATTCCGGTGCCCGA
>DATBSH010000395.1:0-23468 GCA_036559885.1 Pyrinomonadaceae bacterium | reverse complement strand
GAAGGAACGAACCGGACGCAGCGAGTTGTTCTGGGACGTGACTGCGTTTTCCTGTTTTGTGGGTGCCTTCGCCGCGGGAGTTACCGGCAGCGTGCTTACAACAACCTGGATTCTAAACGGACAACTACACCCTTGGTTACGCGGCCTCGGATTGATTCTCCTGATACTTGCCATACCGATCTTCGTCTTTGGTGGACATTGCCTTGACATCGGAGATCGTAAAGCCCCGGAAGGTAACGAAGGATTACAACCAAAGCAGAATAAACACCTGCGCGCGAGAACGCTGGTCGGAGCTGTTTCGGTGCTGTTCCTTGCGTCTGGCTCCATGAGATCACAGCAGGTGACTCAAGCAACACGACTCCAAACTCCGCCGTCAACTGTTAGCTCTTCTGCCAAATGGGAAACTGAGCAGTTGCTGATTCAACCAATAGGCGAACTAGAAAAACGACTTGGAGTTCGGGACAGCAATGCGTCAGCGCGAAAGGTTCTTCGACCTGACTTCATCGGAGCCAGTATCGTTGAGGCGCGCGACAAAGGAGTCCGATCCGAAGAACAAGACGCCCAACAGCAAGACCCAAAATGGCAGTACGGTGGATTCGTTGATCTAGCCTACCCGCTCAATTTCAACCATCCGGCAAACCGCTTGTTTCGCAGCCGCGGGACAGCTTTTCGCACCGATAGTGTGTGGCTGAATATGGCGGCATTTTATGTCAGAAAGAAGGCAACGGAAGAATCACATTGGGGTGTGGAACTCACCGCGCAAGGAGGTAAGGACGCGCAGTTTTTCGGTTTTTCGGCGACCGCACCAAACATTGCAGGGTACAAATTCCTGCGTCAGCTAGGACCGACAAATGTTTCGTATCTTGCACCTGTGGGAAAAGGATTGACCCTTCAAGCCGGGATCTTCAGCAGCCTAATCGGATATGACTCGCTCTATGCTAAGGACAATCTTAATTACACGAGACCATGGGGAGCAGACTTCACGCCCTATTTCATGATGGGGGCGAACGCGAGTTATCCATTTACGGAGAAGCTCACGGGCACCTTCTTTTTGGTCAACGGATATTGGCATCTCGCGAGAGCGAACAGCGCTCCGAGCGCGGGCGGACAGATCGCTTACAAGGTGACGCCGCGCGTCACAGTCAAAGAAACCACTCTCTTTGGACCACATCAGCGAAACACCTCATTCGAGTTTTGGCGTTTCCTGACGGACACTATTGTCGAACGCAAGACGCCGAAATTCACTTTCGCATCCGAATACATATTTTCGACGGAACGTGTTGATGCGCCAGCCAAGCCACGCGCGTTGATGATGGCCTGGCAGTTGCCGACCCGCTGGACGCTCAACAACCGCTGGAGTCTCTCCTTTAGACCCGAGGTGTTCTGGGACCGGGATGGTCGATGGACTTTAGCGAGGCAAACAGTGAAGGCGTTCACTTCAACGCTTGAGTATCGCGTCCCGTATCGTTGGACAAACACAATCTTTCGCTTGGAGCATCGCTTCGATGACTCGCGTGGGGCAGATGGCGGCTTCTTTAGGGGACGTGAATTAAGTCCGGGAGTTGTTGGTTTGACGCCGCATCAGCACCTGCTGATTTTGGCGACGATATTCACGTTTGACTCGCCTGCCCCGAATTGAGCCAGTTTGAAGCGTGCGGAGGTAAACGCCAGAGTAGCAGCAGTATGAAAAAGCATTCCGAAACAATTCAGAGTTTGGAGAAGAAGTGGATAGTGTTCTGTAAGGATTTGTATTTGCTCACCTCACTATACGTTGCGCATTTTATTGTGTGGCGAACACTTCGCGCTAAACGAAGGGGCGAGCAGTAATGTGAAGACTGTGGAGATTGGCAATGCTTGATCTGATTTTCGTCTCCTTAACGATCGCGTTTTTTCTTCTTGCGATTGCTTATGTACGCGGATGTGAGAAGTTGCGATAGGAGCGCGCAGTGAACCTTGAAACAATTGTGAGCTTGATTGTCTCGGCCCTGTTGCTCTGTTATCTGGGATACGCACTGCTGCGTCCGGAGAAGTTCTGAAATGACAGTAAACGGCTGGCTACAAATTCTCCTCTTTTTCGCGGTGATCTTACTTGTTACCAAGCCGCTGGGCATTTTCATGTCGCACGTCTTTAACCGCGAGAAAACTTTTCTGGATCCAATTCTGAGACCACTTGAAAGATTGATTTACCGTCTCACAGGCGTTGATGAAAACCGAGAGATGAAGTGGACGGAATACGCCGTTGGGATGCTGCTGTTCAGCGGTGTTTCGATGTTGCTCCTGTATTTGATTCAACGACTTCAAGGCGTGCTTCCGTTCAATCCGCAGCAGTTCACCGGTGTCGATTCAACTGGCTTTGTCGGTTCCTCTTTCAACACGGCCGCGTCGTTTACCACGAATACCAACTGGCAGTCGTATGTGCCGGAAGTAACGATGAGTTACTTCACGCAGATGGCGGGACTTGCTTATCACAACTTTGTTTCCGCCGCTGTCGGTATTTCATTAGCGATCGCTTTTATCCGTGGTGTCGCGCGCCGTGAAATGCAAACGATTGGAAATTTTTGGGTCGACACGACGCGTGCGTCGCTCTGGGTATGTTTGCCTTTCTGCCTGATAGGAGCACTGGTTTTAGTTGCGGGTGGTATTCCCCAAAACTTGCGCGCATACGACAAAGCGCAACTGGTAGATAAGAAAGTAACAATCGAGGTCGATAAGAAAGATGACGCCGGTAATGTCGTTACCGATGCACAAGGCAACACAGTAAAGGAAACACAACCGGTAACCGAGCAAGTTATTGCTCAAGGACCAGTGGCTTCACAGGAAGTCATCAAGGAATGGGGAACGAATGGCGGAGGCTTCTTCAACGCAAACAGCGCGCATCCTTTCGAAAATCCAACCCCGTTCACGAACTTCATTGAAATGATTGCGATCTTTGCGATCTCAGCAGGCCTCACATACACGCTTGGAAGAATGACTGGATCGCAGAAGCATGGGTGGGCTGTACTTGGAGCGATGTCCGTGCTGTTCTTCGCCGGCATGTTGGTGTCGTACTGGGCCGAAGCAAAGGGTAATCCGTTGTTGACCGGCGTAGACCAGCAGACCACCGCGATGCAATCAGGTGGGAATATGGAAGGGAAAGAAGTTCGCTTCGGTCTTGCGAACACGACTCTTTGGGCCACGATAACCACAGACGCTTCGTGTGGCGCCGTGAATGGCATGCACGACAGCTTTACACCGCTCGGTGGTTTGGTGCCGCTGACCAACATCATGCTTGGTGAAGTCATCTTCGGTGGAGTTGGAGCGGGAATGTACGGCATCCTGATTTTTGTGGTTCTGTCAGTATTCATCGCTGGATTGATGGTTGGCAGGACTCCCGAGTATCTCGGAAAGAAGATTGAATCTTATGACGTAAAGATGGCGATGCTTTACGCGCTCATTTTTCCAATCGTGATTCTAGTCTTAGCCGGTATCTCTTCAATTTCGCCAGGTTTCGGTACGTCCCAACTAAACAATTCAGGGCCGCACGGCCTTTCAGAGATTCTGTACGCATTCACTTCTGGTACCGGAAACAACGGTTCTGCATTCGCAGGAATATCTGCAAACACACTCTGGTACAACACGACGCTCGGAATCGCGATGCTCGTCGGACGGTTCATGATGATCATCCCGATGCTGGCCATTGCGGGTAATTTGGCCCAGAAGAAGGTTGTTCCACCGTCACTTGGCACATTTCCTGTGACAACCCCTCTGTTTACGACGCTATTGGTTAGCGTGATTGTGATCGTAGGTGCATTGACGTTTTTTCCGGCGCTGAGTCTTGGGCCAATTGTGGAGCATTTGCTGATGAACGCGGGGCAGACGTTTTGATGGAGGTATAGCCTTTGGTCTTTGGACTTTGCCTGTTTAGTCAAGAGCGCGTATGACGACACGGCGATGACCAAAGACCTAAGGCCAAAGGTCAAAGACCAAAGACCCGAAACAATGACTGACAAGACGAAAAAGAAAGCAATCTGGAACACACAGATCGTGAAGCGAGCGGTCATCGATTCGTTTGTAAAGCTGAACCCGCGGAAGATGATGGGCAATCCCGTCATGTTCGTCGTCGAGATCGGCAGTGTTCTGACTACGCTTCAGTTAATCCGCGGAATCGTGTCGCCAGTCGCAGGTATGACAAACACTCCGTTCGAACTGCAGATCACTCTGTGGCTCTGGTTCACGGTGCTATTTGCTAACTTCGCTGAAGCAATGGCCGAAGGACGCGGCAAGGCCCAGGCAGACAATCTACGAAAATCAAAGACGGAGACAATCGCGCACCGGATCATCGCGGGCTCACAGACGGAAGATGTGCCTGCACCTCAGTTGCGCAAAGACGACGTTGTTCTTGTTTCGGCGGGCGAGTTTATTCCGGGCGATGGCGAGATCATTGAAGGAGTTGCATCTGTCGATGAGTCGGCGATTACCGGCGAAAGCGCGCCTGTAATTCGTGAGGCGGGTGGCGATCGGTCCGCCGTCACCGGGGGTACACGCGTTCTGTCAGATCAAATAAAGGTCCGGATTACCTCCAATCCCGGCGAAACCTTTATCGATCGGATGATCGCACTCGTTGAAGGCGCTGAACGACAAAAGACACCAAACGAGATCGCGCTGAACATTCTTCTCGCCGGTCTCACAATCATTTTTCTGCTGGCCGTCGTTACTCTCCAGCCGTTCGCCACGTATTCCAAGGCGTCGCAAACAATCTTTGTCCTCGTATCTCTCCTCGTCTGTCTGATCCCCACAACGATCGGCGGGCTTCTTTCCGCCATCGGAATTGCCGGAATGGATCGGTTGATCCAACACAACGTGCTTGCTATGTCTGGCCGCGCTGTCGAAGCGGCCGGGGATGTCAACACTTTGCTGCTCGATAAGACCGGCACAATCACTTTAGGCAACAGGCAGGCGACTGCATTTATCCCATTGCCTGGCGTTGATGAAACGGAACTGGCCGAAGCTGCGCAGTTGTCGTCCCTCGCAGACGAGACGCCGGAAGGACGATCCATCGTCGTACTCGCCAAGGAGAAGTATGGCCTCCGGGGACGAGACTTGGCGCCGCACGAAGCCCAATTCATCCCGTTCACGGCTCACACGCGCATGTCCGGCGTTGACTTCGACGGACGTCAGGTACGGAAAGGTGCAGCGGACGCGATTCAAAAGTATCTCGGCGGAAATGGTAATTACTTGACGCGCGATTTGAACGCTATCGTCGAACGGATCTCTCGCGAAGGAGGCACGCCCTTAGTTGTCGCAGAAGATCGATTACCGCTTGGGGTGATTCAGTTGAAGGACATTATTAAAGGCGGAATGGCGGAACGGTTCAATCAGATGCGGCAGATGGGAATTCGCACGGTGATGATCACCGGCGATAACCCTCTGACAGCAGCCACGATCGCGCGCGAAGCCGGGGTGGACGATTTTCTTGCTGAAGCTACTCCGGAAGACAAGATGGCGTTGATTAAGCGCGAACAGGCAGGCGGCAAGCTTGTTGCGATGACGGGTGACGGTACGAACGATGCGCCTGCTTTGGCCCAGGCAGACGTCGGCGTAGCCATGAACACCGGCACTCAAGCGGCGAAAGAAGCGGGCAACATGGTGGATCTTGATTCCAATCCGACGAAGCTGATTGAGATTGTCGAGATAGGAAAGCAACTGTTGATGACTCGCGGTGCGTTGACGACGTTTTCAATCGCGAACGACGTCGCAAAGTATTTCGCGATCATTCCCGCGATGTTTGCCGCTGCATTTCCCGTTCTTAATACGCTAAACATCATGGGCCTTCGCACGCCACAGTCAGCGATCCTGTCCGCCGTAATTTTCAATGCACTGATTATCGTTGCGCTGATTCCGTTGGCGTTGAGAGGAGTGAAGTATCGCCCGATGAGTGCGGCTTCGCTCTTGAGACGGAATCTATTGATCTATGGCTTAGGAGGCATCATCGCGCCGTTCATCGGGATAAAGATCATTGACGGGTTGATTCATGCCGTCGGTTTGGCGTGACTTGTTACTTGCATCGCGGGCGTCTTGTCCGCAGGTGAGCGCTCTGCGCGTCTGACCACGCGTATGCGGGCCAGGCGTCCACGATACGAGTAAGGAGATCGAATGAAAAACTTAAAGACCGCAATCTTAATGACAGTTGTCACAACCGTTCTGTTGGGCCTGGCTTACCCGCTGGTCATTACAGTCCTCGCTCAAGCAATCTTTCCCGATAAGGCTAATGGTCAGCTGATCAGACGATCGGACGGAACGGTGATTGGCTCCCGTTTAATCGGCCAGCCGTTCATATCGCCCGGATACTTTCGCTCTCGACCTTCCGCGGCAGGTTCTGGCTACGACGCAACTGCTTCGTCTGGCTCGAATCTCGGACCAACCAATCAGAAATTGATCGATCGCGTGAAAGGAGATGTCGAGAGATTGCAAACCGAAAATCCGGGAGAGCCCATACCCGTGGACCTTGTAACAACATCAGGCTCGGGTCTGGATCCGGACATTTCACCGGCCGCGGCCGAGTTTCAAGTTTCGCGCGTTGCTCGTGAACGAGGATTAAGTGAATCGGAGATCAGAAGCGTTGTTGCTTCGCATACCGAGAGCCGACAGTTTGGCTTTTTGGGTGAACCGAGAGTGAACGTTCTCGAACTGAATCTTGACCTGGATAACCGAAAACCGATGAGCCACTAACACTGACAATTATGGTGGTTGAGTTAAAAAAACTGTTACCCGAAGCGCTACTCGCCAAACTACGAGATGGCGATAAGCCCACGTTGCGTGTGTACATCGGAGCCGCTCCTGGCGTTGGCAAGACGTGGCAAATGCTCGAGGACGCACATGCACTAAAACGCCAAGGTGTCGACATTGTGATCGCTGTACTCGAAACGCATGGCCGCGGTGAAACGGCGGCATTGGCCGAAGGTTTGGAGCAAATACCGCTGCGGAAGTCGAGGTATCGCGGTGTGATTCTCGAGGAGATGGATCTCGACGCTGTAGTCGCACGCCGCCCACAAGTAGCGATCGTGGACGAACTAGCCCACACAGATGTTCCGGGCTCAAGAAACCGAAAACGATACGAAGACGTTCTGGATCTTCTCAAGAACAGCATTTCCGTCATCACCGCGGTGAACATCCAGCACCTCGAATCACTGAACGACGCCGTTGCGCGGACTACCGGCGTGCGCGTGCGCGAGACTGTACCTGACCACTTCCTTCGTCGCGCCGATGAGGTAGTGAACGTTGACGTTTCTGTTGACACGTTAAGGACGAGACTTCGACAAGGAAAGATCTACGGAGTGGAAAAGATCGAACAATCGCTCAATAACTTTTTTCGCAAAGGTAACCTTTCAACACTGAGGGAGCTCGCTTTACGTCAGGTGGCCCAGGACCAGGCAACGAAGGCTCATGACTATCGCGAACGTGAAGGATTGGAACAGGCAGTTATTCCGGAAAAGGTAATGGTGGCCATTGCCTCGCATGGAAGCGCCAAAAAATTACTACGCACTGGTTCCAGGATCGCCGGACGTTTGGCTTCCGATTGGTATGCCGTCTATGTCGAAACACCACGCGAGGAAATGGGAAGAATCAAACCGGAAGATTACGCAGCTCTTCAGGTAAACAGCAGGTTTGCGGAAGAGTTGGGGGCAAAGGTCGTCAATTTAAAGGCGCGTAGCGTCGCCGATGCGCTCATCGATTTCGCACGGCGGAATGGGATCACTCACGTCATCTTTGGACAAACGTCGCGTTCACGCTGGGACATTTTGCTTCATGGCTCCGTGATCAATCGCTTTCTTGATGAGGTGCGCGATGCCACGGTACAGGTCGTTCCACTCGAGCGCTCGCGGGATCATGAGCAAGAGCTGACGGAGTGAAGACAGTTTAAGCGCGGTAAGAGCAGGCATGAGTTTACGCTCAAAATTATTAACGGGTTATGCAGTCTTTATAGCTGCGCTAGTTTTGCTTGGCGGCTGGAGTGCATGGCGTTTACACGACATGGGGAAAGTGTCGCGGAGGATAATCTCCGAAAATTACGATTCGGTCGTTGCGGCTCAGGAGATGAAGGAGAGTTTGGAGCGACAGGACTCGGCCGCGTTGTTTGCTTTGCTTGGGGCGCGCGACAAGGCGCTGGCGCAATTGCGCGAACATCGCACGCGATTCGATATGAACCTTGAGAAGGCCGCCAACAACATCACCGAAGTCGGTGAAGCGCAGGCCATCGAGTCGATCCGTCAGAATCGTCAAATCTATTACCAACGCTTTGACGCATTTATCGAGAAAGCAACCGGAACTAACCCGGGGTTGGAACCGACAAACACTGAAGCCTCGTCATTGCGCAACGAGTACTTCACTCAACTTGAACCACAATTCAACACGCTACGCGCGGATTGCGAGCATCTGCTGCAACTGAATCAACGCGCGATGCGTGGTAAGTCGGAAGCAGCTGCCGGTGTTGCGCAACTGTGGTTCTATCGCACGCTTCTTATCGCGGGTGGGTTAGTCCTGGCAGGAGTTGCGCTGGCCGTCCTGCTCTCTAATCGAATCGTCAAACCACTCCGCGAGTTGACCGAAAGCACTACGAGAATTGCTGCCGGAGATCTGAGCGCCACAGTCGCTGTCACCTCAGGTGATGAAGTTGGCGTACTTGCTGCGGAATACAACCGAATGGCCGAGCGGATCCGACAGCTTCGTAGTTCTGACATGGGCAAACTGATCGTTGCTCAACAAACAACGGAAGCGGCGATCGACTCGCTTTACGATCCGATAATTGTCACAGACGCACAGGGCTGTGTGACCAGGCTAAATCACGCGGCAGAGGATGTGTTCGGTTCACAACAAGAGAACAGGGGTAAACATGTCGGCGAGGTGGCGCGTGATCAGCGGATCGCAGCAGCTGTTGCTGAAGCTTTGACCTCGCGACGCCCGGTTGCTGAGGAAGAGATGTCTTCAGTATTGCCGCTCGCCGTTGACGGATTAGAAAGAGCGTTTCGCCTTCGGACGACACCGATGCGCGACAATGGCAAACATTTACTCGGCGCCGTCACGCTTCTCGAAGACATCACCCATCTTCGCGAGCTCGATCGTCTCAAGTCAGAGTTCATTGCAACTGCGTCACATGAGTTGCGCACACCTCTCACAAGCGTTCAGATGGGAGTTTATCTGTTGCTGGAGAGAGCAGCGGGTGAGCTCACAGAAAAGCAGGTAGAGGTGCTTAGTGCCTGTCGTGAAGATTGCGAGCGACTCGACAAATTGATGCGCGACTTACTGGATCTATCTCGAATCGAAGCAGGCGAAAGTACGCCCATGCTTAAGCCAATTAACCCCAGCGATTTGATCAGCGAAACAGACCGTGAATTGCGCCCACAGGTTGAAGCAAAAGGTCTTCAGTTCAGGACGAAAGCGGATGTGAATCTGCCCAAGGTGATGGCCGATCGTTCGCAGATGGCCCGAGTGCTCGCCAATCTCGTCGTCAATGCTGTGCGGCACACCAAGGAAGGCGAGATAAAGATCAGCGCAGAACCACGCGGCAGTTTTGTCGCTGTTTCAGTTTCCGACACGGGCAGCGGAATTCCACAGGAGTATTTGCCTCATGTCTTTGAAAAATTTGTGCAAGTGCCGGGCGGCGCCGCCGGTGCGGGACTGGGCTTGGCAATTTCTCGACTGATTGTCGAAGCCCATGGCGGGCAGATTAGCGCTCAGTCTGAACTCAACCACGGCTCAACGTTCACATTTACGTTGCCTATCGCGCCCGGTTATCACGAAAACGGGACATCATGACCACTAGAATTCTAATTATCGATGACGAAGACCATATCCGGCAGATGATCCGGTTGTCACTGGAAACTGCTGGTTACGAAGTTGGAGATGCTCCCGATGGGCCCGGTGGCTTAACACTCTTCGGTGATGGTTCAAGCTGGGCGGCCGTAATTCTGGACCAACGTATGCCCGGAATGGATGGCCTGGAAACTTTACGTCGAATCAAAGAGCGAGACCCAAACGCACGTGTCGTGATGGCTACTGCGTACGCGTCAATTGAGCTGGCCGTCGATGCGATGAAACTCGGGGCGACCGACTTTGTGCGAAAGCCGATGACGCCAGAGATGATACGAAACGCCGTCGCCGCTGCGTTGATGAAGCCTCCGTCTCGAGCAGTCGAGCAGGAACAGAACGCCGACCAAAGATTACCGATTCAAACCATCACTATGAACGGCTTCACGGTAGTTGACGATGAAGCCATAGACGAAAGTCAGCGCCGCTTCATCGTGGTAAGTCCCGACGGTCAACAGCATGAAGTGGTCGTGCAAATTCATGACGACGTAATTGGTTATGTAGAACGCATGACTGGTCACAAGCTTTCCCCGGGCCATCCCTTCTGGACTGCGCACGCTCGGCGCGCGCTTACCGACCATCTGTGGAACAATGGTGGGGTACCGAAGATGAGGCGACTTGTTATCAGAGATCTCGATCCGGACCAGCTGGCAATCGCCATGCGCTGGCGAAGAAAACAGTCTGCTTAGGATCACGTTGTTCGTTTATCACTATGTAAGCGAGGAGAAGATATAGAAAACAGTGGCTACTGCGATTAAGAGATTACTCGTTGGTCGTGCCTTAAGAACAGAACAAGCCGTTCACGAGCGGCTTACAAAGAAGACCGCGTTGGCAGTTTTTTCCTCCGACGCTCTTTCATCGACGGCGTATGCCACCGAGGAAATTTTGTTGGTACTCGCCGTTGCTGCCGCTGCTACGGGCGGCAGATCGTTCAGTTATGTCGTCCCGGTCTCGATCGGCATTGCGCTGTTACTCGCGATCGTAGCGACAAGCTATCGGCAAACAATTCATGCCTACCCTTCCGGCGGCGGCGCCTACATCGTTGCGAAAGAGAATCTAGGTATCACGCCAGGTCTGATTGCAGCAGCAGCGCTGTTGGTTGATTATGTTCTAACGGTCTCCGTATCAATCGCTGCGGGCGTGGCTGCGATTACATCTGCCGTTCAAGGTACTGACTATGCCTGGCTCGATAACCACAAAGTCATTTTATGTTTGATCTTTATATCCTTCATTGCGGTTGCGAATTTGCGCGGTGTTCGTGAGTCAGGAGCACTCTTTGCCGCACCCACTTATGTGTTCCTCGTTAGTTTCCTGTTCATGATCGCTTTTGGATTCTTTCATTACTTCACCTACGGCGGCGCTGCTTCTATTCCAACGCAGGAAGAATTGAAAACAGCTGAAGGGTACAGTCTGCAGCCGCTCACATTGTTTTTGCTGCTAGGCGCCTTCTCAAATGGCTGCGCCGCGTTGACGGGAATCGAAGCCATCTCCAACGGTGTACAGGCATTCAAGAAGCCGGAAGCCCGCAACGCTGCTCAGACATTGGTATGGATGGCCGTCCTGCTTACCACAATGTTCCTTGGGACCAGCGTCATGGCTTATCTGTATCATGTTCATCCGAAACAAACGGAGACGGTCATCTCGCAGTTTGCGCGAATAATGTTTACCGGTCCGCTCGGTTGGTTTTATTACGTGGTTCAAGCTGCGACCGCAGCGATCCTCGTTCTGGCTGCCAATACCGCATTCGCTGACTTTCCACGACTCTCGAGTTTATTGGCGCGCGATCGATTCCTACCGCGTCAGTTTGCAAACCGCGGCGATAGACTCGTTTTCTCAAACGGCATCGTAATTCTGGCCATCTTCTCAGGGCTGTTGGTTATTGGTTTTGGTGGCGACACGTCACGCTTAATACCGCTGTACGCAGTCGGGGTTTTCCTTTCTTTCACACTCTCTCAGTCTGGCATGGTCGTTCACTGGCTTAGCGAACGAAGAAAACTCCGCGAACAAGCCAGGCAGGAGGCCGCCGCGAAAGAGGCGCAGGCGGTTGCCAAAGACGGCGACATTCAATCAAACGTGGTGGCCGATGTTGAATTGGAGAACGCGGAAATTCATCGTTCTTATTTTGTGACTGACGAGGTCACGGCGAGCACCAACTGGAGAAAGTCACTAGTTATCAATGCGGTTGGCGCATTCGCTACATTTGTGGTTCTGTGCGTTTTTATCGCTACTAAGTTTATTCATGGCGCTTGGATCGTTGTCGTTGTGATCCCCTTCTTAGTAGTGTTCTTCCGGGCAATTCATAAGCATTACGTGATGGTGGCTCGGCAACTGAGTACGGAAGGTTTGGAGCCACTGAAGCCGATTAAGCACACGGTTATCGTTCCTATTTCGGGTATACATCGAGGCGTGGTTGCCGCTCTTCAGTACGCCCGATCGATTTGCTCTGACAAGGTACAGGCCGTTTATGTCGACTTCGAAGAGGAAGCCACGGCCGCCTTGAAAGACAAATGGGAACGTTGGGGTGCCGGCGTGCAGTTGGTTGTGTTGCCGTCACCTTATCGCGAATTAACGCGCCCTCTGTTAAAGCACATCCACCGGCTTGCTCAAGAGAACCACGACGACATCATCACCGTGGTCTTGCCGGAATTCATTCCTGCGAAATGGTGGCAGCACATTCTCCACAATCAGAGCTCGCTGCTGTTGAAAGGGTCGTTGTTGTTTAAGCGAGGAGTGATTGTGACAAGCGTGCCTTACCATTTGGAACGCTGAAGCAGATCCACCGATTTCCACAGATTACACAGATTTCGATTTCGGATTCGTCCAGAGCACGATCCTTCTGACTCTGGAAGACCCAAAGCAGCAGCATCCGGCAGAAAACAAAGTCCGAAATCCGCATTCCGAAATCCGAAATACCCCGAGTTGTGATAGTCTGACGCGCGATGAAGCGACGAGATCTCGATGGCTGTCCCGTAACTGGTGCACTGCAGATGCTCGGCAACAAGTGGTCGATGCTAATCGTGCGGGACTTGATTGGCGGTCCTAAACGTACCATGGAACTACTGAACAATCTGTTCCCCATCAGTAGTCGAACGTTGGTGGATCGCCTTCGTGACTTGGAGAACGATCGGCTCGTTGTTAGGAAGGATTTTGGCGGAAATCCTGGCCACATCGAATACTCACTCACTGAACGTGGCCTGTTATTGTTACCGCTGCTGGAAGCTTTGCGAGATGTAGGCTTAGCACTTGAGTGCAACAAATGTGAGGATCGAAAACGTCGGTTGGGTGCGTATTGTCAACCTTGTCCAAAACATCCAGTTCAACTCGAACCAATCGGTGTCCCCGCACCTGAAGTTCGACCTATTAACCCACCTCGGCGCCGGCAGGATGATTCGATCGTGCTGCTTTAACAGCAAGGATGAAGGATGAGGGATGAAGGATGAAGCAGGTTTCATCCTTCATCCTTCATCCCCCATCCTTACGCTTCATTCCTCGCTAACGACAACTTCCTTATTCGGAACCATGTGACCGTCGGGCGTTATGATTGCCTTGTGATCAGGAGTGATGTGCTCGCCTTCGATCGTTACTTCTTCCCCAGTCGGCATCTGCACGGGCAGATGATCCAGAAAACGCTCTGCATCAATCGCCGCCATACACCCAGTGCCCGCAGCAGTTACTGCTTGTCGGTAAACCGAATCCTGAACATCACCACAGGCGAACGCACCCGGCACATTAGTCGCTGTGGAGTGTCCCGATGTCTTTAAATAGCCAACCTGGTCCATCTCGAGCTGACCTTTGAACAGCTCGGTGTTTGGTTTGTGTCCGATAGCCACAAACACACCTGAACAAGCAAACACGCGCTCCTCACCTGTTTTAGTCGATTGCAAGCGCACTCCCGTGACACCTTCATCCGGCGTTCCAAGGATCTCGACAACCTCATTGTTCCAGATAAATTCGATCTTCTCATTTCTAAACGCCTTCTCCTGCATGATCTTCGAGGCGCGTAGCTTGTCGCGTCGATGAACTACGTAAACCTTTGCTGCATAGCGCGTGAGAAAAGTCGCTTCTTCCATCGCCGTATCGCCGCCGCCAACAACGACGAGAGTCTTGTTTCGAAAAGCCGGCAATGGACCATCGCAGGTGGCACAGGCGGATACACCATTACCGCCAAAACCATCGGGCACTTTTGCTTCGCCCGGAATGCCCAACCATTTCGCTGAAGCTCCGGAGGCGATTATCAACGTCTCAGTCGTGATGGTTCGGTCGTTTTCCAGATAGACTAGGAATGGCCGTTCGCTTAAGTCGATTTCGGTAATCCATGCCTCGAGAAACTCTGTGCCGAAACGTTCGGCTTGTTGGCGGAACTCAACCATAAGTTCCGGTCCCTGAATACCCTTCGCAAAACCGGGGTAGTTTTCAACGTCAGTGGTGATCATTAACTGCCCACCCGGCGTTGTCTGCCTTTCCGCATCGGCAGGGGCGTCAATCAGTAACGGATTCAGGTTCGCGCGCGCGGTGTAAATCGCAGCCGTCAGTCCTGCGGGTCCGGACCCGATTATGACCACATCTTTCTTGATGTTCTGCATCAGTCTGTGTCCATTCTTCCCATTCTAAGTCGCATTACAATTAGCACTGTTCGGCAACCAAAATCCGCTGCCAATGGCATTGGTTTAACCGCAATGTTTACGCCAGTATAGCCTTTTCGGTTGGGCGTATAGTATAACTACGGCTACTACGGTAGTCGAACCTGTTGCTTCCCGGCTTACGGAGTTGCAAAGGTTCAGCAGGAGCATTGGGGAGTCTTGAGACAAGCGGCCGGTGTGCACTCGATTGAAACTATTGCCGTGATTGGCGCGGGAACGATGGGACATGGTATTGCCCAAGTTGCCGGAGCTGCTGGTTTCAAAGTACTTCTCAATGATCTCAACCGCGATGCTCTCTCACGCGGTGTTAGCGCGATCGAAAAGAACCTTGCAAAGGGCATTCAACTCGGGAAACTGACTGAAGCGGACAGCGATCGAACACTACAGCAGATTCACGGCACAACGAACCTGGAAGAGTGCGCACACGCAGATTTGATCGTCGAAGCCGTTCCTGAGCGTTTGGATCTAAAGCAAGACATGCTTCGGCAGCTTGAAGTCGCATCTGACCAGCCTTTCGTTTTTGCGAGTAATACTTCATCGCTGTCAATTACCGAAATAGCCAGGAGTTCTCGTCGTCCCGAGAACGTTATTGGTATGCACTTTTTTAATCCGGTGCATATCATGCGACTAGTCGAAATTGTAGTTGGAGCGAGGACCAGCGAAGACACTGTTCAAACCGCCGTAGAAGTAAGCAAGCGACTGCGGAAAGAGCCTATAGTGGTAAAAGATGTCCCAGGCTTCGCGTCGAGTCGTCTGGGGCTTGCGCTTGGATTAGAAGCGATGCGCATGCTCGAACAGGGTGTTGCCAGTGCGCGCGACATCGATACGGCGATGGAACTTGGTTACAACCATCCGATGGGGCCGTTGAAATTGACAGACGTGGTTGGCCTTGATGTACGACTGAATATTGCCGAGTATTTGCATCGCGAACTCGGTTCCGAAACATTTCGACCGCCCGAAGTATTGCGGCGATTGGTAAGCGAAGGAAAACTGGGAAAGAAAACGGGCCAGGGCTTCTACAATTGGGGTAACGACAAAGAAGATACACGCGGTGCACACTCTTCTTGAGGAAACCCGACTACTGTGTTGCCGACAATGAGTACGCCTTATAACAACGAAGAGAGACGATTCGCGCTCCGAATGGCGCTGCGGTTGCCGATTGTGGTCTCCGGTCGCGCCGAAGACGGATCAGCCTGGAGCGAACCAACAGAAACTGACGACATCTCCACCTCCGGCGCGCTGTTTCACTTAAATCAAAAAGTGAATCGGGGAGAGCGGTTGTATTTGCGCGCACACCGTCCCGATGGCGCACCCATCGAAGTGACAGCGGTTGTTGTGCGAGTCGCGCCCGCCATCTACGGAACGGCGCGCGTCGGCGTTCAGATAGCGGAGCCTACGGAAGGATGGTTACGACTGTTCGTTTCGTGGGTCGCCGACGAACAACCACCTGCTACTGATCCCGAGACTTCCCCATCAGAGTAAGAAAGCCATCCACAGATTACGCAGATTAAACAGATTAGAGTCTACTGAGTGAGGTTGAGCAATAATGTTCACCTTCACGGATTAAATTTCTAATCTGTGTAATCTGCGTAATCTGTGGATGGCTTTTCTGCGTTTGACGATTCAGTTCTAACCTCATACCATCCGGTTTCTAATTCACCAACAAAGTCCGAGGTTCAAGGAATGCCCGAAAATTACGAGACCCTTCTGCTTGATCGGCAGGGGCGTGTCGCCATCATTACTATCAATCGTCCTGACAAAAGAAATGCTCTCAACATAAAGACACGCGAGGAAGGTGCTGCGCTGCTTGATCAGTTGCGCACCGATGAATCGGTTGGTGTAGTCGTATTCACAGGTGCGGGTGACAAGGCTTTCATTGCGGGAGCAGATATCGGCGAATTTGCCGGCCGCACGTCGATTACCCAACGAGAGGTCATGATGAGCCGGTCGCTATTTACGGCCATCGATTCTTTTCCCAAGCCAGTTATCGCAATGATCAATGGTTACTGCCTCGGCGGAGGATGCGAACTCGCGCTAGCCTGCGACATTCGAATCGCTAGCGAAACAGCGTCGTTCGGTCAACCGGAGATCAATCTCGGAATCATCCCGGGAGGCGGCGGCACGCAGCGTTTGACGCGTCTGGTTGGGGAAGGTAAGGCGATGGAGATGATATTGACTGGGGAAATCATCGACGCACGCACTGCCTTTTCGATTGGGCTTGTAAACCACGTTGTCCCGCCGGAGCAATTGCAGGCGAAGACTATGGAGATCGCGAGCCGGATTTCAGAAAAGAGTCCCGTTGCTTTGCAGTTGGCTAAGGAAGCGGTGAAGCTTGCCTCCAGATCCAACCTGGATGAAGGCCTTCGTCGTGAAGTTGATCTGTTTGCATTGTGCTTTTCGACCGAAGACAAAGATGAAGGTGTGCGCGCGTTTCTCGAGAAGCGGAAGCCAGCTTTCAAGGGAAAGTAATTCGTCAGAAATTTCTAATTGTCGTTTGATACAAGCGACTTTAGAGGCCGTACGTAAACTCAACTTCTCATTCTCCCCAAGCATCAGCTTGGCAGGTTCTGCTTATCAAACCGATACCTCGTGAGGATTCCATGCTAAAGCGTCTACTCATACTAGTTGTGCTGTTTGTATTTTGCGGTCAACTATCAGACCAACTCGCACAGAATGGCGTCGCAGAGGACTACAACAGCATCTTCAAAGCTGTTAAGTGGCGATCGATCGGTCCATTTCGTGGAGGACGCTCAGTTGCCGGCACCGGCGTCGTTGGTGATCCAAAGACTTATTACATGGGTACAACCGGAGGCGGTCTTTGGAAGACAGATGATATGGGAATTAGCTGGCGAAATGTCTCCGACGGATACTTCAAAACGGGCTCTGTTGGCGCTATTGCGGTTGCCGAAAGTGATCCGAATGTCGTTTACGTTGGCATGGGAGAACATGCCGTACGTGGTGTCATGACTCACCATGGCGATGGTGTTTACAAATCAACTGATGCCGGCAAGACATGGAAACGGATCGGTTTGGAGTTAACTCAGCATATCTCGCGGATCGTCGTCGATCCCAAAAACCCCGATATCGTATTGGTAGCCGCCCAGGGAGCCCTGTATAGCCCTTCGAAGGAGCGAGGCATCTACAAGTCCATCAACGGAGGCGCCACTTGGAAAAACGTCTTGTTCGTCAATGAAAAGACGGGCGCGGCCGAGTTGTCGATGGATATGACGAACCCCCGAATACTCTATGCGGCCATGTGGGAGCATGGACGACTTCCCTGGAAAGTGATTAGTGGTGGACCAGGCAGCGGCCTGTATAAATCCACCGACAGTGGTGAGACGTGGGAAAAGTTGAAAGATGGACTGCCGGAAGAGATGGGGAAGATGTCGATCGCTGTCAGCCGTTCAAATCCTGAAAAAGTCTATGCCCTGATCGAAAGCGATTCCGATAAGGAAGCGGGTGGTCTATTTGTCTCGACGAACGGCGGCAAAAAATGGAGTCGCATTACAAATGATCATAGGCTGGTGCAGCGCGCTTGGTACTACATCGAACTCTTCATCGATCCGAAAAATGAAAACACTGTTTACGTAATGAGCGCGTCCGCATTACGTTCTACGGATGGTGGAAAGACGTGGGACACGTTGTCGGGCACCCACGGCGATTTTCACGATCTCTGGATCAATCCCAACGATCCGAATAACTTCATAATTTCGAACGATGGCGGCTCCGCAATCACTTTTAATGGAGGAAGAAGTTGGAGCACGCAGGCGAACATGCCGACTGCGCAGTTCTATCGAATCAACGTTGATAATCAGTTTCCCTATCGAATTTATGGAGGGCAGCAGGACAACACCTCGGTTTCAATTGCGAGCCGCGAACTTGGAAGCGGCGGTATCACAACCGCAAGCTGGACATCCTCCGCTGGTGGCGAGAGCGCTTTCCTGGCATTTGACCCGGATGATCCGAAGTATGTGTTAGGAGGAAGTTATCAGGGGACGATTGAAGTACTGAATGTAAGAGCGAAAGGTGCTACCGGCGTTATGGCCGCGCCCATTCAGTACCTCGGCATGGACGCGAAAGACATCAAGTATCGCTTCAATTGGAACTCGCCGATTATTTGGAGCAGATATGAACCCAATACTTACTTTCACGGGTCCCAATACCTGTTAAAGACAAGCGACATGGGCAGATCGTGGAAGGAAGTTTCTCCTGATCTAACTCGCAACGAAAAGGAGAAGCAGGGTAAAGGCGGGGGACCATACACAAACGAAGCGGTTGGTGCAGAAAATTACGGCACGTTGAGTTACATCATCGAGTCGCCTCATGAGAAAGGCGTGATCTATACGGGCAGCGATGATGGACTGGTCTATTTGACTCGCGACGGCGGAGCGAATTGGAAGAATGTGACTCCGCCCGGATTGGCAGAATGTTTGATCAATGCCATCGAAGTGTCGCCACACGATAAGGCAACCGTCTATATCGCAACTACACGCTACAAATTCAACGACCACACACCAGGTCTGTACAAGAGCACTGATTACGGGAGCACCTGGACCAAGATTAACAACGGATTGTCGGCAAATGCGTTTACGCGCGTAGTGCGTGAGGATGACGTCCGAAAGGATTTGCTCTTTGCGGGTACTGAACTTGGGCTATTCATCTCTTGGAATGGTGGAAACGATTGGTCGCCTTTCCAATTGAATCTACCGATCACTCCAATAACGGATCTGCGAATATATAAGGGTAACTTGATTGCTGCGACCTCTGGGCGTTCATATTGGATCCTGGATGATCTCAGTGTGATTCGTCAGTATCAGAAGAACCTACCCGCGGTTAGTATTTACCGCCCTCAAGACGCTTACTTTGTCAACGGGTCCAGCGAGCTGGACGCTCCAAGCGATGACTTTACGGGTGCAAATACGTTCAGAGGCGTTAATCCGTCAACCGGAGTAGTTATTTATTACCAGCTGCCGGAGTTGAAGAAAACTGAGGAAATAAAGATCGAGATAAAGGACTCCGGAGGAAATCTTGTTCGTAGCTTCTCTTCAAAGGCGGATGAGAAATTCAAGCGATACGACGGCGGTCCGAAGCCGAGTCCGCTTCTGCCGAAAGCTAAAGGACTGAACAGGTTTGTGTGGGATATGCGGTACGAAACTATGCCAGGCATCCCCGATGTTCGTATCGAGGGCAGTTGGCCTGGTCATAAAGCTTCGCCGGGAAAGTACAGTATTACGCTGAAGCTCGGTGAACAGTCGGTTGCAACTGAAAGCGAAGTCCTCGCTAATCCTCTTTATCCAATAGACGCTTCCGTCTACAGCGAGTATCACCAGATCATGTGGGGCATGGAGAACGAGCTGGCTTCGATGCACCGCATGGTGAATAGTCTTTACGAGAAGCAAAAACAGTTAGAATCACTGCTCAGCTCTTTGCCCGGTGACGATAAGTTCGCGGCGATAAAGAAAGACGGTGAAGCGTTGTTAAAGAAGATGAAGTCGTGGGATGAAGACATGGTGCAACGTAAATCGAAGGCCTACGACGACGTTGAGAACTTTCCTAACAAGTTCACCGCCAATTATTTATTTCTGATCAATCAAACTGAGAGTGACATCCCAAAAGTTAATCAGCCGTCACGAGATCGTCTCAAAGAACTGAACGCACAGTGGACTACTCTGAAGGCAAGAGGCACTGAGATTCTTGACAAAGATATCCCGGCATTTAATAAACGTCTCTGGGATGCTGGCTTAGGAGCGATCTGGAAAACCTAAGACGTACTTTGTACTTAGTGTTTTGTTCTTTGCTCTACCTTTTGACTAGCTGCATCCAAACACTAAGCGCAAAGCACAAAGCACGATGAAAGTCGCATTAATCATCGTCGGTCTCTTTCTCGGCACTGCGGGTGGCGTAATCGCGTTTCGTGCTCTATATCTCGAGCCCACCTCCACGGTGGTAATAACCAACGAAGAGATTCGGGAGTTGCCCAACTACACGCGAGTTGTCGGTGGTGCGTTGATGCTTGTGATCGGAGCGGCCGTTGCTTTCCTCGCGGGAACGCGTATGAACCGGAAAAAGTAACCGCGCAATCAATACAGAGAACACAAAGATTGCGCAAGAGATATCAAGTTCGGACATACGAACCCGTCGCCGAGGTGCGGAAGTGCAGCCTCTGTGTCCTATAATTCGTAAGATATGAAGGACAAAGATCCACTCGCTACCTCAGGATTGCCTCCCCTCAATCGACAAAAACAAGACGAACATGCTCGAAGAGAGGACGCTCGGAAATACTTAATACTCGTCGTGGATGACTTGGCCGATAACGTAGCGGTGATCAGTCTGAATCTTCAGGAGCGGGGCTACAGAGTAGTAACAGCAACGAATGGTGAAGAGGCTATCAGCGTTGCGACACAAACCTCACCTAATTTGATTTTGATGGATATCAGTATGCCGACTCTGGACGGGCTCGGAGCAACGCGTAGAATTCGTGAAAATGAAGCACTGCGCGACATTCCGGTGATCGCGGTTACGGCGTTCGGCACCGAAGGTTTTCAGCGTGCGGCATATGATGTGGGAGTGTCGGGTTATCTAACTAAGCCCATCGATTTCGAGCGCATGCATCAGCTAATTGCTCGCCTGCTCTCACCGACCGGATCAGGGAACTTGGGTGG
This sequence comes from Pyrinomonadaceae bacterium, assembly GCA_036559885.1. Lineage (GTDB taxonomy): Bacteria > Acidobacteriota > Blastocatellia > Pyrinomonadales > Pyrinomonadaceae > PSRF01. The sequence goes on along the minus strand of DATBSH010000395.1, from coordinate 2,323 downwards.
TTCTGTTAGTTAGCATCTGTTTTGCGACACCATCTAAGTCCTCTCGGGAGAATACAAATCGCACCCCCTACATTCGAAGCGCCTTGCTTGACGCACCTCTAAACGCTACGTTAGTCTGCATCACGCATATAAAGCCCATGTCTTCTCCAACATTGGGGCCGTAGCTCAGCTGGGAGAGCGCATGACTGGCAGTCATGAGGTCAGGGGTTCGATCCCCCTCGGCTCCACCAATATCTCAATAACTCAAACCTGTCGTTAGCAAGGTCTTTGCAATCGATCTCGCAACGACATCCGGAACGGCGAGATCACACTTATAGAAATGTTCGAAATGTTTGACCGTCGCCCCAACAGTAAAATACTATCCATCATTCCTCGATCTTGAATTCGCGACGCCCAGACAATGACCGTTTCCTCAGGCACACGCTTGGGTCGTTATGAAATACGTTCTCTCATCCGCAAGGGCGGTATGGGAGAGGTTTACTTAGCGCAGGACACCCAACTTCGACGCCCCGTAGCAATCAAGATTCTAAGTGCTGAATTCACTCAGGATCCGGATCGTCTCCATCGGTTCGAACATGAGTCTTTTGCAGCATCCGCGCTAAATCATCCCAACATCCTGACGATTCATGAGATTGGTTCAAACGAGGGCGTACACTACATCGCCACTGAATACATTGACGGGGAGTCGTTGCGCGATCGATTGCATCACTCTCGTATGCAGTTGCGCGACGTACTGGACGTTGCCATCCAGGTAGCATCTGCCCTTTCAGCTGCCCATCAGGCCGGGATCGTGCACAGAGATATTAAGCCGGAAAATATAATGGTGCGTCGTGATGGATACGTTAAGGTCCTCGACTTCGGGCTGGCAAAACTAACCGATACCGACGGAAGGAAGCAGGAGTCTGAAGACGCGCCGACGCGGGTGATGATCAAAACAGATCCAGGTGTGGTGATGGGCACGTCATTTTATATGTCGCCTGAGCAGGCTAGAGCGCAGGAAGTTGATGCCCGTACCGACATCTGGAGCTTGGGCTGCGTCATTTATGAAATGGTGACCGGCCGCATGCCCTTCGAAGGTTCGTCAACCGGCGATGTGATTGGCTTGATTCTTCATAAGGAGCCGCCACCGCTGACGCGTTATGAACCAGAGATTCCAGCCGAGTTAGATCGCATCGTGACGAAGGCGCTGGAAAAGGACCGCGAAGAGCGATACCAAGTGGTCAAGGATTTAGCGTTAGACCTCAAAAAGCTCAAACGGCACATGGAGTTTGAGTTGGACCTTGAACGGACCATCGCACCAGAAGAGCAGAGCGGGAGGACCCAGGGGTTTTCGACAGGTGAACGTTTAACTGAGACAGCAAAAGCCTCATCAACTCAAACAGACTCTCCCACGATAGCTCACACGGCATCAAGCGCCGAATACATTGTCAGTCAGATCAAAACTCATAAGAAGGTGTCAGTACTCGTAGCGGCAGCATTCGGGATCGCTGTTGCCACAGGTCTTTTCTTTTACTTGAAACCGGTTTCAGCACTCACCGACAAAGACACCATCTTAATCGCAGACTTCGTCAACACCACGGCTGATCCAGTATTTGATGGCACGCTTAAGCAAGGCCTTGCTGTGCAACTTGCACAGTCGCCGTTCTTAAGTGTCTTCCCAGATGCACGGGTGCGTCAGACTCTCCGGCTAATGGGCCGTTCGCCAGATGATCGCGTGACGAGGGAGGTAGCCCGAGAGATCTGCCAGCGCCAGGGACTCAAAGCGTTTCTCGCAGGCTCGATCAATAACCTCGGCGCGAGTTATGTGATCGCGTTGGAAGCAATCAATGGTCAGAGTGGCGAGGAGATAGCCAGGGAGCAAGTGGAAGCAGAGAGCAAAGAGCAAGTGCTAAAAGGGCTCAGTCAGGCCGCGAGCAAGTTGCGACAAAAGCTGGGCGAGTCGCTCAGCTCGATCCAGAAGTTCGATGCACCGCTGGAACTTACTACCTCATCGCTTGAGGCACTAAAAGCTTTCTCACTCGGATATGAGCAATTCACCAAGGGCAGGTTTCTTGAGGCTATTCCGTTCACCAAGCGCGCCGTTGAGCTCGATCCAAACTTTGCCTATGCCTATGCCTCACTGGCTGTGGACTATGCCAACACCAATCAGCCAAAGTTGGCAGCAGATTATGCCGCGAAGGCTTTTGCGTTGCGGGATAGAGTAAGTGAACTGGAGAGGCTACGCATCTCTGCTTTTTACCACTCTTTTGTCACCGGGGATCTAGAAAAGGAAATTGAAGTCCTCGAAATGTACAAGCGGACTTATCCGCGCGATTCGAGAGCG
>DATBSH010000394.1:0-10343 GCA_036559885.1 Pyrinomonadaceae bacterium | reverse complement strand
TTTACCATCTCTACTGGAGCACGCGCTTCGATCATCAACGTGTCTCCGGTTCGATAACTCTTCGCACAGATGAGCGATGGCCATGGCTCGATCAGATCGGCGCGCGGAGTTCTTACGTCGAAACGGGCCTCACGAAGTGCTGATAATGCGACGTTATCGATAATGTAGTGATAACTAACGTTCGGATCTGCATTTTGAATTTTTGCGACGATATAGATAGCCTCGATTCCGACCTCTATCGGTGCTCGCAGTTCGTTCAAAGAAATTTCCGCTATACTCCACTGGTTTGTCTTCGCCGGAAGCTTGGTGGTGTATGAACGACCATCGACTCCGGCGAGGCCAATTTCAATCATCGCCGGGCTCGGCGAATTCAGACTATAGGAAAATCGCAATCGAGAATCAGCTGCGACTCTTATCCTTACTTTTTTTATGAACCCAAAGCGCTGCTCACCTGATCGATTCGGTTTCGTTACCCGCATCAATGCGCGACCACCTGGAGCGTCATAGTCACTTGTTGGCGAAAGGCTGGGCTCATATCCGACGTCCTGCGGTGGTGGATAACTGGCCCACTGACCAAGGCTGTCTCCCTGAAAGTCCTCGCGCATCTGAACGGGCTCGAGAAGCTTCCGCCTATGAGGATTGTGACCGTCTTGAGCGCGAAAAATGGGCACACTCACAAGCAGCACACCCCCCAGAAGTGTGCAGATGAGGATTCTGATTTGGGTCTTCGGTCGTTCCATTAGTCTGTCGATCGTCTTCGACTAACGCTTGTCTCAGCCCGTGAAACGGGCGTCCGCGTAAAGCCTGGGGCGTCAGCCCCAGGTTAGCCAACGTATAATTTTCGCGAGCCGGTGAAACGGGCGAAAGTGATTGCGAGACCAGCTCTGTCGCCCACTTCGTGGGCTCAAAACTTCTTACTCCTCGACTTGTTCGCTTCTGCGCGAGCAATCCCCGCAGGCTTATGCAGGAAACAGATCAGCGCGATCAGCAATCCACTCCCGGCGATCACTATTAGACTTCTTCTGAGCATGACCTACCGTTTGAATGCTGCTTCTAATGTGGGCCAGAGTTTTTCGATCGTGAGGTTACCGGCCGAAAAAATCACGATCCCGGCTGGTTTCGCCCGCCGCGCGGCTTCTATTGCGCGAGTGAGTCTTTCGGGTGGGCAGAATCCAGGAGGAAGATCGCGACGCAGCTGGAGTAGCACTGCAATAAGCTTCTCAATTGTTTCGGGGGCAACAGCACGTGCACCATCTGCAACCACCGAAGCCACTAGCGGAGCAATCTCTTTCTCTCGTTCGGGAGCGAATTGGCCGAGCCGTACCCGCAGCGCTTCGTAACTCTGGTTGATTGCGCGTGCCTTTGCTTCGCGTCCGACCACATCAGTAGCCGGCATGTTCTTGAGATCTCCGACTTGTTCGCGAAGACTCTCAAGGGGTTGCATCTCCTCACGACAGAGATAGGTGGACGCTATACCCTGATAGAGTGGCTTCTCACCACGCGTCCACTCAATTTGGCGTGAAGTAGTCTCTGTCAGATGGACGTAATAGTCTTCCGGGCTTCCGGCGAAAAAACTCCGATAGGTCATCGGCATAAAAACGTCGACCCAACGCGTCCACTCATGCCAACGTTGGCCAATAAAGCGCCCGCTCTGCACCGGATTCTTAAAAACTGCCGCTGAGATTGTGATCTTCGGATTGATTTTTTGAACTCTTTCTCGCGCCTCGCGCACAAACGTATCGATTTGATGAGCTCGATAGTCATAAAAGTAATAGCGCATGTCTGGTGGGCCACCTGGGATAGTGCGACCATTCAATATGTAGTCTGCCTTTTCCCGCCGGTCGCGCTGCTCCCAGTCAGAGGGCAACATCGTGACGTCGCTCCAGTTTGCTTCGATGTGCTCCTGGCTACGCTTGACTCTAAGACGCTCAGTTGTGCCTGTCTCGTAAGTAAGCATGGCGTAGCGTGGAATGTGTTTCAGGCAGTAATCGCAAAAACAATAACCTTCGGGCGCAACATCGCCTGGATAGCGGACGTAGTCGTGATGAATACCATCGACAGCGTAGTTGGTTGCGATTTCTTCAATCATGGGTAGCAACCACTGATCCGTGTAGCCGGGTCGCCGCGCAGGGCACATCCATACGTAACCATAATGTCGCTTCGCCACGCCTAAGGTTTCAGAAGCTGTCGTAGTTCCATCAGGATTCAGCATGGCCCATTCGGGATGTTCGCGATACGCGGCGCCACGTTCGCCGTCGGCAAAGTCGACGAGCCAGGCATCAACCTTGATATCCTGCGCATGCGCCTCGCGAACAAGATTTTCGAGTACGTCAAACGATTCGTAACCTCTCGCAATGGCCTGCGGAAACTTCTTACTCTTCCAATAAATCTCGCCACCCATTCCCTTGATGTCCATGACAATCGTGTCGATGTTTGCTCGTTTGCACTTCGCCACAAACTCGCGTGTGGACTCAGCAGTTTTGCCCACATCCGGAGGATGCGCCCAAATTGCATGCCCTTCTCGACTGGGCGCGCTGGATGTTGTCTCCGGAGCACTACCCGCACCTAGAAACACGCCCAGTAGCACTACGAGGGCAACCATGATTGTTCTCAATCTTCCCTTCCCCACGCTATGTCACCTACCTCTCTTGTTTCCGACATGCTTCAGCTTGTCGTGATGCATAATAAAGGTTCGCCAGGAAAATCAGTCGATCTTAGCTTCAACTCCGACAAGCTGAAGCGTATCGGACACGGGCTCTTCCGAACCCGCTTCGTCCCTAGTCGAGAGCCCACGAAAGACCCCTCGACTTGCCCACCGTCGAATGAAAAGACCCCCACTTAAAACAAGAACCACCAAGGCAATTAAGAAGGTTGTCCAGTGGCGACCAAGCGGACTGATTACCGCCAAAATTGCCGCCGTGCAGAAGACAACTCCAAGACCGCAGTCGATTAGATCTGTCAGAGTTTCACGACTTATCTCGCGAAGGGTTTCTTCGTCGAACTCTTTAGTCACTGGTCCCCACAGACCAGGCGGCCGGCAGCGCGCATAGAACTCACGCAAGGTTTCGATGCGTTCTGGCGACGTCGCGTAAGTCACCGCAATGATCGTGATCGCGCCCAGCCCAAACAGAAGCAGGAATCCCTGCCAGAAAGGATGAGCTTGTTCGTTAGAGAATCCGAGCGGAAACCACACGATGTAACTTAGCGGCAAACCGATAATAAGAGCAGCGGCTTCACCGTAAATATTCAAGCGCCACCAGAAGAATCTGAGCCATGAAAGCGGCAGGATGAAAGCGAAGACTACTGAGTTAATAAAGAGAAACCAGGCACGCAAACCTTCCACAAAGTAGTAAGCGACGAAGAGCGAAAGCGCAAAGATCACAACCGAGCCAATACGTCCAATCCACACGTAGTGACGCTCGCTCTCTGTCGGACGAATAAACGGCTTGTATAGATCGTTAACGACATATGACGCACCCCAATTCATCAGGGTGCTGATGGTTGACATATAGGCAGCAAAAACTCCCGCGACCAGCAGTCCTAACAAGCCAACCGGAGCATAGCTGCGAACCATTCGTGCCCAGATCTCTCCCGGCTCGGCGACGCTTCCTGGAGCGTAGAGTGCGGCGGCGATAAGTCCTAAGAAGAGAAAAGGGACGACCCTGACGATCAATGTGAGTATTGCATTGAACAGTTGGCCCACCTGCGCGTGAAACTCGTTGCGCGCGGCCATAAAACGTTGCGCCGTGAATCCTTCGCCACCAGTAGGAGAAGCGGCGAAAAAAAGTCCTTGCACCACAAAAGCAAGAATCGTCAAACCACCCAAACCTTCGGCTGGTGGGATAACTTTTAAGAGCGTTTCTGCGCCACCCGCTCCGCGAGTCGTTTCAATCATCTGGTAGACATGCTCCATACCCCCGGCTCCGGCGAGGACGATGGGCACAAGAATAATGTTACCGATTAGAAAAATTCCGAATTGGTAGGCGTCGGTGTAAGCAACTCCAGAGAGGCCCGAAGCCACTGTGTAAGCAGCGGTGACGAAAGCTGAAAAAAGAATGAGACTAATTGGCTCCCAGCCAAGAATGGGACCCAACGCAGCACCCAACCAACCAGACACATAACCCATCAACACGACGATGAACCCAAAGCTCATGAATACGGAGTAGATTCCGCGGTATAGGTGCGCAAACTTGCCGCTGTATCGAATGTTGAGCAGTTCGGCCGAGGTGACCGTACCGAGCCGGCGCCAGTACTTGGACCATAGGACGGCGCCAAGTGGCATCCAGATGACATAGGGAATCCACCACACAGCGTTGCCAAGCAAACCGCCTTGATAGGTGAGCATAGTGACGGCGGGCGCAAGTCCCGCGTCCGTGTAGGTAGCCACCGCTGAGAGCGCAATTACCCACCATGGCAGATCCCGACCCGATACAAAATAGTCGGCCATGCTACGACTGGCGCGGCGCATGAAATACAAGCCGACTATCAGCATGAACAGGAAGTAAAGAGCGACAACGACCCAGTCGAGCGATCTCACGCGATATACCTCACTGTGTTTTTGAGTGCTCCAATCTGTTCGATTTCGCAAACCAACTCATCGCCGTCCTGCAGTGATGTACTCGTTCCACCGACGCCCGCTCCGGCGGGTGTACCAGTCGAAATAATGTCACCCGGTTCCAGAGTCATGATTGATGAAGCGTAGGCGACCTGCTCGGGTATACGAAAGATCATGTCTCGCGTGTTGCCGTGTTGTCTGAGTTCACCGTTGATGGTGAGCTTGATATCGAGGTTGTGGGGATCGTCGACTTCGTCTTTCGTCACTATCCATGGTCCACACGGGGCAAAAGTGTCAAACCATTTGCCAGCGAGCCAATCCAGAAAGCCATCCATCTCTCTCTTGCGGCGATTTTCGATGATCGAATTCAAACCGCGTTCGGAAACGTCGTTAACAATCGTGTAGCCAAACACATGTTCAAATGCTGTCTCGATGGGAATGTTCTTTCCTCGCTTGCCAATAACGACCGCAAGTTCGGTCTCCCACCCAACCTTAACGTTGTTCTTGCCGACAACGATCTCGTCGCCGTCCCCAATCAGAGCAGACGAGGGTTTTAGAAAGAGTTGTTGAGTAATGACATCTGTTGACTCAGGCGCGAGAAAACCGCTTTCAGTGATGTGCTCACGATAGTTCCCCGCCAGACAAATGATTTTTCCGGGTCGTTCGATTGGTTGGACTAATTTTACGTCGTTGAGATTTGGCGAGGTTGTCGCTCTGCTTTTTAAACCAACTAAGCGGTGTCGCATCTCGGCAAAGTTTTGGATAAGCGACACCATTTCATTGCAGCCAGTCTCGGGCGCCACATCCAGAATCTTGTCATTGACTACCAGACCCACCCTCGTTGACCATTCAGTTTTGAAAGACGCTAGTCTCATGTTCGCTTGTGTTAGGTGACTACACTCGCACCCACTGGCTTTGTCGAATCCGTGGAGCCTGGGAGGATCGGTGCCTGGGCAGCTTGGCGACGGACGAATCGCAGGTGCAGTCGATACAATCCAAACGCAAGCAACCAGAGTGTTAGACCAGACCCAATGTTTACGGCGCGACCCAGACCTCCTGGCTGAACTAAACTCGCGACGACGAGTAACAACCCGGTTCCCGCAGTGATCCACGCGATGATGTAGAACGGAGAGAAGACTTCACCGGTAACCTTGGCATGAGTAGTGGCGGGATCGACAGGCGTGGCGAGACGTGTAAAAAACTGATCGATGCGAACACGCTCCTGATCCGGGACCTTTTCCAGAAAGGTCGTCAGCGTCATTGCCATTATCGTGAGTCCAAAGTTTGTCAGTATACTGATGGCCTCATAGTCATAGCGTAACCAGTTCGGATCGATACCAGGTCGTCCCGACAGTACAAAAACTTTGTAGAGATAGAGCGTGAGCCCAGACGCAAAACCGGTTGCGATTCCGGCTAAAGCGCCGCGCCAGGTGACGCGTCGTACCAATAGACCTGCAAGCATCGGAATCAACATCGGTCCCACAAAGAGACCAAAAACCGTGACCATCACCTCAAACAATCCTTTGCGCGCAGAGGCGATCAAGCTGATCCCGATGGTGATGGTTAGCGCACCAACGCACAGCGTTGCGATTCTACCCACGATTACGAGCCGGCGTTGCGTCGCCTCTTTGTCGAAGAGTCGGCGATAGATGTCTTCCGTGATGACACTGGCCATCACGTTGTAGTCGCCGCTGAGCGTCGACATCGTGGCAGAGAACATCGCTGCAATCATCAATCCCATCAAACCTGCCGGAAGAAACTTAAGCGACAATGCTGCGTAGGTATATTGCGGCGAGTTGGGCGGCTGTAGGAGTTCCGGCATCAGACTGCGTGCGGCCATCGCCGGCAAAATGAAAAGCGGCGGACCAAGAATCTTTAAGACGACGGCGAGCATCCCTGCCTTTCGAGCAGCCCGTTCGTCGCGGACGCTATAGAACTTCTGTGCAAAAGCCCAGTTACCGTTGTAGCTCAGAATGATCAACAAGTAGAACGCCAAAACATAGAGAAGTGAAAAAGGCTCGCTTACCGGTGACAGAAATCCTGGCGCGTTTGCCGTAAAGAAGTCGATCGAACTAACGTGTGAAAAGACGAGCGGAAAGAGAACGAGCACTCCTAGCGTGAGGATGATGAACTGAATAAAGTCGGTTACCACGACGGCCCATAGACCGCCCATGAAAGTGTAGAGCAACATCACCAGCCCGCTGACAAGGATGCTGGTCTTTAGATCGTAGCCAAGACCAACCGACACAAACACCCCGGTCGCGTAGATCTTTAAACCATCGTCGATGATCTTCAATGGCAATCCAGCCCAGGCAAGCACCTGACGAATAGCGGTACTGTAGCGGGCTTCAAGAAACTCTATCGGACTCACGATGCGGGCCCGTCTCCAGCGTTTTGCAAGCAGCAGCGTGCCAACCACCATCCCTACTGCCGAACTCCAGGCCAGCGTGACCGCGACAAAGCCAAAACGATAGGCCATCTCGGAATAGGCAACGAAGGTGAAAGCGCTAAACCCAGTAAGATAGAAAGAGACGCCCGCAAGCCACCAGGGAATGGCATTACCACCCGTAAAGAAGTCGCGGACATGCTTCATCCGCTTCCAAAAATAGATGCCGATCAAAGTAAGCAACGCGAAGTAGCCCACGATGATGATGTGGTCGGCTGTGTGCAGACTCGTTTGCATCTATTAGTCTCTTCTCGGCGCAGCCTCACTGTTCTCTGCGTCTCTGTGGTGGTCCGCGCGCGATTTTGTTAACCGCAGAGACACAGAGAACAGTGAGGCTGCATAGAGAAGACAATTTTGCTGCCCACTCTTCGGGCACAGCTAGTCATGAATTTATTGCTCTGGGGAAAGACTTTGAAACTACAAAATCAGATCTTCTGCTGCATTGTTGCCGGCACAACCTTTTCCGTATGTCCGGAATTGAGGGAACGAGTGATCGCGTCCAAAACAGCCGTCACCTGACGACCATCGAAGGCCGTTACCTTCGGTTCGCTCTTATCAATTATTGAATCAATAAAATCCGAGAGACACTCGACGAAGGCACCTCGCAGTTTTCCAAAGATTTCCTGCGTGAGAAATGTCTTGGGATAAGAAAACTGTTTCGGGGTGCTCATTTCAATCGACTCTCGTTTACGATCGAAGTGAAGATGACCTTCTGAGCCAACAACTTCGACAAACGAATCAACAATTGTCGGAAACGTATTCGGATAGATCCATGCGGATTCGATGGTCGCAATCGCTCCGCTTTCAAACCTGATCTGGGCTTGGATTAAATCGTAAGTATCGATTCCGCGTTGAACGAGTACCTCCTTAACACCGTAAGCCCGGGCTTCAACCACTTCGCTCCCAAAAAACCACCGCATCAAGTCGATGTCATGAGCGCCAAGAAAATGAATGGGGGTCGAACGACTGGCCCACTTAATCATCTCGGTGGACACAAAGATGGTGTCGTTCTTCCGCGCATAGCCTGCCAGAGGTTTACCAATCGATCCGTTTTGAATGGCTGAAAAACCGTGATAATACGAAGCGAGCCAGCGATGATTGAAAGCTACTTGCAACCTTTGGTTAGGTCGAGTGCTACTCAGTTCGAGCAATTCATCCGCTTCGAAAAGCTCCGTAGTGAACGGCTTTTCGCATAGGACGTGTTTTCCTGCCTCGAGCGCAGCCTTGACCGGAGCAAAGTGTGCAAAGTCGGGAGTAGCGACACAAACTGCATCAAAAGATCCCTCGTCGAGCATCTTCCGATAATCTGAATAACGCGACGCGATTCCATACTTTTGACCTAACTCGTCGAGCCTCTCTTTAGCACGAGTGCACACGGCCGTAACTGTTGCGAGCGGATGCGCCTGGTAGATGCGAACATACTGCTCCCCCATGATGCCGAGGCCGATAACTGCGATGCGTACCTTATCTGTCATTCGCGCTCTTCTAGCTCGTTGAACCCAATGCAGATCATGTCTTCCCGGCGTTTTCGCCGTCGCTGAACAACCGTTTGGTGAGATCGCGTACCTTTTCCACCAGGACATCCGCTGCGGCTGGTTGGCATTTTGATGAAACTACTTCGTAGCCGCCGGCAGCGTAAGCTTCGCGAGTGGGCAGGTAGCCGATGTAGCCATTGGCAATTCCAACAACAAATGTCATACGTGGTGACTGTTGCTTGATGGTCAAGCCAATTTCAACAAAAACCTCGGCGGGAATTGCTACAAAAGCAGAATCGCCCAGACGGAAACCCTGAAGTTCGATTGGCAGGTGTCCGTCAGGAAGGTCCAGCGCCTCACGCGCATAGAAATTTGTGATAGAGGCGTAAAGGCGTTGCGTTTTTGCCGCCATTATTTGCTCCGGAGGTGCACCTTCGGCATTTAGTCTTGCGAGAAGATCATCCGCTTCTCTAAGAGACTTGATAGCCTCTCCGAGTGACGGATAGTTCTTCAGCGGGAGGTTGATGGGCATCGTCAATGCGGCCAGGGCTGGCGCGTCAGTAGTGGCAATATCCGGCAACGCAGCCAGCGCTGCATCCGCCAGCAAGCGGCCAAGCTTAGCGGCGCGCTCAAAGGTACGGCCAGGCGTAATCACACCGATCGCGCTCAGTTCTGACGAATGGCCCATGCTGATGTTGCCTTGTGTGCCGTTGACGAACATCGCGAAACCATCCGCGCTAATACTTTTCTCGATCTGCTCAATCGAAAAACTTGGGAAGTCGCCCGTGACAAGTAAGTTGTTGGGACCAAGGACTGTCGGATGGCAGGAATAGTTGATTACTACCGCCCGCGTCCGGCCGAAAGAGTCGTCAATCTTGATAATTCCCACTTCCTCGTCTACAGGACGCTGATCCGGACTGCGACGATTCACCCCCACGCCGGCAACCCGAGCCACTCCGACGCCGACTCGCGCGCTAAACCGGTTCTCCCATGCGTTAGCTACAGATTGCGCAATACTGCGCGCGAGCGAATCCATGTAAGACGGGTCCAAACTCTCGTCTGGATTGAAAAAGGTGGTGATGGTAACCGGTCCTGCGTGAGTGTGCGTGGATGCGATCATTACTGCTTCGGCAGAAATACCTATGTTCTCTTGAACATTTTCGCGGACACGCTGAATAAAGTCGCTTGACAATGCGAGCAGGTCGACACTGACTAGCGCGACGGCCGTTTCGTTGTTTACTAACACGACCGCGCGCGCAAAGAGATCATCATGTATGCCCTGCGACACTCCTTCGCGCGCGGCAAAACCTGCCAGCGGAGCACCGACCGGTGGTGAGATGCAGACTTTACTGAATCCTGCGGTTAGCACAATTTCTTACGCGGACCAACTATTGTGAAAGTAACTTGTATCGTTTCGTTTCGAAATGACAACTCCACGAACCACCGGTTGGTGGAGCGACGGGGACTCCGGCCAAGACCAGACTGCCTAGCCTAGCCGCCGTCAAGAAGAAAAAGTCCTGAGCTGACGCGGTGGCAGATCAAAACGTGAATCTCACACCTAGTTGAATAGTGTGGGGAGCGAAGAAAGCACTGCGCGGTAACATGCTTCCCAGCAGCGGGCTGGTTAGTGCATTTGCCTGCGTGTAATTCGTGGCGCTGCCCAGCCGGTGCAAAACTTCTCTCGTCACGTTGAACATGTCCATACGCAGCTCAAGGTTACTCGACTCTCCGAAACGAGTTACCTTCGCCACCGATAGATTTAACAACCGGCCATATGGTGCGCGGAAGAAATTGCGAGGGAGGGTCCCCAGAGTTCCCGGCGCGTAGTTAAGACTTATTGATCCCTGCGGAATTAAAAATAACCGTG
>DATBSH010000393.1:0-14074 GCA_036559885.1 Pyrinomonadaceae bacterium | reverse complement strand
AGGAGTGTTTTGGTTCGTGTTGGTTAGTGTGACTTCGTGGATCGTCTTTAGTTTTCTGGACAAAAGGAACGATCCACGAAGTCACACGAACTAAACACGAAACTCGTTACCACCGAAATCGACTTTTGAGGCAAAGCCATTGAGAGACGACTACCAATACAGAAGGGCGATTAGTCCATGACACTTGAATCGTGAGCCCCGCTGTTGTTTGCGGCCCGTGCAACTGGATTGACAACCGGCGCAAGGAGCTCGGGACGAAGGGGAGCCCGCGTCGGCCGTGGAATTTGCTTGAGTTGGAGGCAATACCGCTACGTCGATATATCACGTGGGAAAGTCGTAGTCTGGCTATTTCCTTACGCGTCGGGGGCTTGTCAGGAAGGAGCAGTCGGGCCTCACGACCATGATCCTGGTGAAGAGCCTCAAGTTTCAGGACCAGGTTCTTGGATACCCACAGTCCGATTTGTTCTCTTTAACGCTCGCCGTGCGGGCGCGGGGAATTCGGGAAATGCTTCGTCTTCGTGTGAACGTCAGGTGGGGATGCTCCAACGAAGGCCAGTACCGAAACACCTCCGCTCGCGCGGCAGACCCCGGAACGCGATGCAACCGACTTGTTAACCCAGGCATAGCTTAGCTTCCTGATAACCCTGCTCAGTTGCCTGACAAAACCCTAAGCCTTTTTGACCGACGATCTCGGTCAAATCAGTCGATCGCGTCTATCAAAATGACGTTGCCATTCGACGGCGCTGAGAAAATATTCGTCGAAAACCTCAGGAAACCAACGATTTAACCCGGCTGAGCAGGTTGGCACAGGCGGTGCCAAAGAGGGGCTGACCAACGTGCGGTCGTCAGAGTCTAGAACTATCTCAAAGAGCCCAGAGAGGCCCCCGATGAAGAAGAACAACAGATCACCCGTTATTTCGCTAATAACGATTCTCTCGTTAGTGCTGTCGACATGTTCGGGCATCCTGCTTATGGACAGAGCAGCAGCACAAACGACTGATAACTCCTTAAGAACTAACCGAACCAAGCGCCAATTTATCCGAGACCTTACCGAGTTGGCGCGCCAAGGCAAGCTTGAGGTCAGCGGCGAAACATCTTCAGTACGTCGAGTCCTTGATATTCTTTCAGCTAACCACCAGAACAATCCGATTCTTATCAGTGAAAGCGAACTCAACTCGACTGCACTAATTCAGCGCCTGGCCCAACGTATAGCTACCGGTAAGGTGCCGGAAAAGCTACGGGACGCGCGAGTTTTTTCGTTAGACATTTACAACTTATTTGACGGTGCTAATTCTCCCGAAAAGATCCAAAGCCGCGTCGAAAGCGTTTTGAGGGAAGTAACCGCGAATCAGAATTCAATCCTGTTCATTAATGAACTTCACCAATTCTTCGGCGAACGCGCGGTGGCCCAGGTTTCCGCAACTCTGCGGAATGCCATCGCCACGGGCAAACTGCGAATCGTTGGTTCGACCTCGCGTTTAGCTTACGACCAGTATATTGGCTCTGATACTACCCTCGATCCACTCTTCAAACAGGTAGACATCAACACATCAGCTGAAGCGACCGACGAGGAGAACAGCGACGAAACGTCCAATGGCTTTCGCGGAGTGAAACTGTCAGCCGAGGTCTCCCAACTAATTGAGAATGGCTCCGCACGCGAGCGCGCTAATGTAATTCTGCAAGTCGCTGATGCGAAAAGCGCCCAGCTTAACGAACTGCTGCAGCGCTATGGCGCACGAGTAAACGCTCGCATGAACAATCTCGGTGTAGTAAGGGTTGAGCTTCCGGTTAATGCCATTCAAGAACTGGCAGCGAACCGTTTAGTTCAACATGTATCAGCTGACAAGGAAGTGCGATCGTTCGGTCATGTCACTTCCACAACCGGTGCTGACGCCGTTCGGCAACAAACTTCCGTTGGCCCGTTAGGTATCACCACAACTTACTCCCTCGATGGTGCTGGTATCGGTATCGCGATTCTTGATTCGGGAATAGATACCGCACACACATCTTTCCTGGCTAACAACGGGACCGCTCGTATCGTCTATAGCCAGGACTTTACGGGTGAAAACCGAGTTGATGATCCCTTTGGTCATGGAACTCACGTAGCAGCGACGTTGGCCGGTAATGGTCGCGTCGCCAATGGCCGATACCTGGGAGTCGCACCCGCTGCCAGCCTTATCAATCTACGTGTCCTGAATAAGACGGGTGTAGGTACCGTCTCCGGGTTGTTGAATGCACTCGATTGGGTGATTGCCAATCGCACGACTTACAACATCAAAGTGGTGAACATGAGTCTGGGAATGCTGGCGGTTGACTCTTACAAAAACGATCCGGTCTGCCGCGCCGTACGAAGCCTCGTTGATGCCGGTGTCGTTGTAGTCACAGCTGCCGGCAACAACGGCAAGAATTCAGCCGGCGACAAGATCTACGGTCAGATTCACTCGCCCGGCATTGAGCCTTCTGCCATCACGGTCGGAGCGTCAAATACATTTGGGACGGACAGTCGGAGCGACGACGTCATGGCCTCCTACAGTTCGCGTGGACCAACTCGCGGCTTTTGGACGGATGACAGCGGCGTCAAACACTACGACAATGTAATCAAGCCCGAAGTCGTAGCGCCGGGTAACAAACTCGTATCGGCCGAAGCTGATGGTAACTATTTGGTTATGCTGCAGCCGGAGCTTCATGCCCATGCCAGCAATGCAGATAACAGACGCGAGATGTATTTGAACGGTACCTCTATGGCTACACCAGTTGTAGCGGGCGCGGCGGCGTTGATTCTCCAAGCGAATCCAAAGCTGACACCAAACATGGTGAAGATGGTGCTGGAGTACACGGCCCAACAGCTTTCAGGCTTCAATACATTCGAGCAGGGCGCAGGCGAAATCAATATCGAAGGCGCTGTCCGCTTGGCGAGACTAATTCGCACGGACCTACTCGCGACAACACTGACAGGTTCTCCTTTACTTACCTCTGCAGCCCCGACGCCTCAGTCCACCATTGCCGGGTTTACCTTCAGCTGGTCTCAAGGGATTCTGATGAACAGAGGTTACGCCAAAGGCCTAAATCTGATTACTAAGTATCAAAAGATTTATGGGTCGGGCGTGCTGCTCGGCGATGGTGTTTTGCTGGGTGACGGCGTCTTGTTAGGCGATAGCGTGCTGCTCGGCGATGGTGTTTTGCTAGGCGACAGCATCATCACCAGCAATGGTGTGTTACTTGGAGATGGGACAGCATTCTGCAGTAATGGCGTGCTACTCGGAAATGGCGTCTTGCTGGGAGACGGAGTGCTTTTGGGAGACGGCGTGTTACTTGGAGATGGCGTACTCCTCGGTGACGGTGTGTTACTGGGTGACGCAATCCTTCAAGCGCAATCAGCGACCCTCGGTGGCGATGACACTGCTTCAATGGAAGTGGAAGTCGACACTGGAGTCGATTACCTGGGCTACTAACTGATTGGGAGAACTCACCATGAACAATCAACTCACAACGACTATGGAGCCCATCATGATACACATCCAATCGCGCCAATCACTAAACGGACTGATGACAGAGGTCATGGCGGAAACGCCCTACCTGCCCGAAGTTGATGTCACCGTCACCACCGCTGAGCTGACTGAAGACGATCGGAACGAAGTGCTTACGTTCCTGGCTGAACGACCGATCCAAACGGTGTGTATGGCCGGCTTCATTCGCGACAACGGTCTGATTAGCCCACACAACCGCGGCACCTTCTACGGCTGTCGGAATTCAGAAGGTCGTCTCGAAGGCGTGGCCTTAATCGGACATGCAGTTCTCATCGAAGCTCGTACGCGTCGTGCAATGCGCGAGTTCGGTGTCATCGCCCAGGGATTCCAACGCACACACCTCGTGTTGGGTGAGAAGGACGAGATCGAACAGTTCTGGAACTTTTACGCCGACGAAGGGCAGGAGATGCGGCTTGCTTGTCGTGAACTGCTGTTCGAGTTGCGGCGGGCAATGCAAGTTCGCGAAGAAGTTGCTGGACTACGACGCGCCACACTCGCTGACCTTGATAAAGTCGCACCAATCCAGGCGGCCATGGCGGAGGACGAAAGTGGCAAGAACCCGCTCCGTATAGATCCTGAAGGCTTCCGTGCCAGATGTGCACGCCGAATCGAGATGGGTCGGGTTTGGATGCTTGAACAGGACGGCGAGCTCGTCTTCAAGGCCGACATTCTCGCCGATACTCCCGACGTTATTTACCTCGAGGGTGTTTGGGTTAATCCTCTCAAGCGCAGTAAAGGTATCGGACGGAAATGTCTGCGTCAGCTTTGCCAGGAGCTACTAACTCGTACACGTTCAGTTTGCGTCCTGGTCAACGAAGACAATGAACGTGCGCACACGTTTTACCGAATGTGCAACTTCAAGATGCGCGGCGTTTATGACTCGATCTTCCTCGAAGAAACTGAGCGCCGAGTGAACGAATCTAACTAACGTTACTCCTCACCAATACTACGTCCCGCCAACCATCAAAGGTTGGTGGGACTTTTTTTATGTTCCATATTGACCTCGCACGACGTGAATGCGAGATCATCAGCTCTTATCAATTACTTCAACACCGCCGCTTGCGCGCTCAAGTGCAAAACGTGCCAACGCTGAAACGTGTTTATTGCTTCGTTTGGCAACAACCTAACATACGCAGTTTGGAAATAAAGCCGCTCGGGCGCCACCCATTCCAGGCGAACGATAGGATTAAAGGAAGCGGGAACTCCGGAGTTGCTGGCAGCAGCGGCTGGTGAAGGTGCCGCAGCATTACTGTTGACGTTAGCAGCCTCCGGTTTTTTTCCTGTCGTCTTCTGTTCATATACTATAGACGCAGCTATTAGAGCATCGCGCAGCGGCAGTCGAGCCTGAGTCGGTTTATTCGTCCCTGCGTCGTAGATGGTGACATCTGTCTCAAAGGCGGTGGCAACTTTCGATGAGTCAGGTGACCAGACAGGCACTGCCTCTGTGAGTGCGTCATCAAGTAAACGTTCCTGCCCGTCGAGTGATATTAATCGCGGCCTTCCCGCCGGCAATTTGAACTGCTTCTCGCGTACATCCCATTCATCTTCCTTGCAAGCGAGGGCCACGAGCGCATGAGTATCCGGGGCCCACGAGAACGCGAAATAAATGAGACCTTCACGGGATGTTAGCGGCCTCAAATCAAATCCGTCTCGATTGCAAATGTAGATCTGTTCGGTTTGAAAACTCGCGACAGGCGCGAAATTTGGTGCGACGCTCGGCGAAGGCTCTGGCGACCCGGTCGGAATTGCTTCCTCCCGTGGCGTCGGCGTTGAAGTGGGCGCGGGGTGTTTGTGAGCTATGAAGCTTATGAAATTTCCATCCAGCGACCACGCCACTGTTTCAGGGAACACACACGACAGAGCCGGGGGAATTAGATTCCGCAAAAACTGTCCATCCAAATTGTAAAGATCAATGCGAAAAGCGGACGCAGGCTCCTCATCATTCCCATAAAGCGCCAAAACACGACGACCATCCGGTGAAGTTACAGTACGTATCAACGCGTCATTGACTCGTCGCGAAGTGAAGTCTTTCTGAATGGCGGCGAGCTTTTCTGACGGATCGTCAATTTTCATATTAGGGGCGGTCACATCTGGCTCGAGTCTGTATGCCAGCACCCGCGCAGGAACATCGTGCAGCACGCGCGGTCGTACATCCTGCCTATCAATGACAGATTTGCAGCCCCATGCAGATGTCAACATGCTGGCAATGATGAGAATGGTGATAATAGCTGCGTTGCGGTTGCGTCGGAAAATTGTGGACATAGCGAAACGATAACCGGCGACCGTACTCCGTCGTCAGTTGTTTCGTACTTGTTTCATCAGCCTTGCTATTGCCTGGTATTAATTAAGTCTCGAACAAGCATCGGATGGATCGCGAGCAAAGCTCGAATCGTGTTTCTCGGTGATAGGTGATCTTCATCACCTTCGTCTACGTCAACACAATTGTGTTCGACAGACCGAGCGAGACGCCGTGTGATCGATTCATAACTTGGCGAGTCGGCCACGTATGCACTCACAGCCATCGCACCAACCAAATCACAGGTGAGTTCCTCGGCGCGTTGTCCCCGAATATCCATTCCGGTCAGCAGCGAAGCACGATTGGACACTGCGGCAACCAGGGCGCGCAAATTATCAGAGTTACCGTCCGCAATATGCATCAGCTCATGCGCCAGGACGCTGATCATGCCCTCGTCGGATCGCAGACCGGCGAGGAAGATCGTACCGAACGTTATGGTATGCGGACGAGATAGGTACACTGAAGCATTGTCACGTGAGTCCATATCCGGACGAATTCGCTTTACTTCCTGAACCCGATCTATTGCTTGATCAATACGGCCCTGATATCGACTGGACTTCTGAAACCCGTACTCCGCTGCTAATTGCCGAATGGCTGCGATAACGAGATTTTTTGCCACCGGCAACACTTTTTGAGCGCGCGTCAAACCGGATTGCGCTTCAGCTGTCTGAACCGGGAGAGACGGACGCGCTTGCATCTCGTCTATGGGCATACTTCCAACAGGATCCAGTTTTCGTTCGCGACAGATTACGTCGATCGCCTGTTCTACCAAAGCCCGGGCCGCCGGTGGCATTTCTCCTCGCGGTCCGGATGAATGCGAACCGCTCTTTCCGGTCGTCGGTCCTTTTTGACCGGATCGTGTTTGCGAGAACGTAGGCGCGCACAAACACAGTAGTACAACGACAACGACCAAGCTCAGGTGGTTGTGCTCTCTCTTGGCCATATCAACGATTGCGCCAAAGTGGCTTGCGCTTTTCCATAAACGATTTGACGCCTTCGCTCGCGTCACTGGATTTCATCAACTCGTTGAGATACATATCTTCTAACTGTTTGAGTGCTGTGTCGAAGTTGAAAGGCCGGCCCACATCCAACGACTTTCGCGCGAACTCAAGAGCAACGGTTGACAGGTCACGAAGTTTTGCAAGCATCTCGGTCAGCTTTTGTTCGAGATGAGCGACCGGCGCGACGTGGTTGCACAAACCGAGTCGTGCAGCTTCGGTCGCATCTATAGTTTCTCCAGTTAACACTAACTCTCTCGCAGCTTTGTCACCAATAACAAGCGGCAATAGTACAGAAGCAACCGGGGGAAACACACCCAGTTTGATTTCGGGTTGACCAAATCGCGCGCGCTCTGAAGCAATCACAATGTCGCAAGCTGCCACCAACTCACAGCCCCCGCCTAGCGCGGGCCCATCGACTAAGGCGATGGTTGGTTTTCCCAACTGTTCGAGTGTGCGGAATACACTGTGAAACGAATCGAGCATTTGATAGACAAGATCCGGAACATGCTCCTCAACAGCCACGCCCGCACTGAACGCGCGACAGTTTGGATTAGCTGCGAACACGATGGCAACAAGCTCGTGGCGGCCGCATTCGCCTAACGCTGACGAAATCTCATTCAACATTGCAATGTTGAAGACATTAAGAGGTGGGCGCGCAAAGTTGATCCGAGCAACGCGATCGTCAACGGCGAACGTAATGTGTTGGAAAGATGATGTCATGTGGGAGTTGTGTCCTTGAGGTAAAAGCTTCGGCCATTATTTCGGTGGCGTACCGAGCCACGACTGATAAATTCTGTTCTGTAATTCAGTTGGATTACCGGCGCGAACGATTCGAAAAGTTCCTTCGCTACGACCGCCCAACTTGATAAGCAATGTACTCAGATCATCAAAGCGAAAAATCGTCAGATTGATCAATTCACCGGGCTTCTTTTCAGCCATTCTTGCGTCGAAAAATTCTTTTGTCACACGCACATTATTGAGCGCGACTATCTGATCTCCAGTGTTCAGCCCCTGATCGTACGCCGGAGATCCCGCATAAACACGCCGCACGACAAGCCGCTCGCCTTCCTGCGCCGTATCCGCCCCAAAATAAACTCGCTCGATCGGTTTGGCGCCGGTAGTGGTAATGCCTCGATCAAGTTTTAAACCCGCCGCCGCGAGGCCTCTGTCGTAGTCCAACTCCTCTCGACCCCGAACATACTTTGAAAAGAATTCATCCAAACTGCCGCCGGCCATGGATTCTGCGAGCTTTTGAAAATCCTCCGGAGCATAGTTCTTGTTAGCTTTGTAAAAGTTCTGATAAAGGTTCCGTAACACGTCGTCAAGCGATTTTGTGCCGTTGCTCTTGTTACGAATTTCCAGGTCGAGCAGTAAACCCAGAATCGCTCCCTTGTCGTAGTAGGATACCTGCGAATTCACAGAGTTCTCGTCCTGCCGGTAAAACTTCACCCATGTATCGAAGCTCGACTCCTCCGCGCTTTGCACGAAACGGCCGGGCGTGTTTTGTAATTGCTGGAACGACCTTGCGGCAGCGGACAAGAAGTCTTGATCCGATATTAAACCTGCACGCAGCAAAGCGACGTCGGCATAGTAATCAGTTATTCCCTCAGCAACCCACAAAAGCTTCGTATAGTTCTCGTTCGTGTAGTCGAATGGCCCCAGCACATCAGGGCGGATTCGCTTCACGTTCCATAGATGAAAGAACTCGTGAGCGACGAGTGAAAGAAAACTACGATAAGTCGTTTGCGTTGAGGTGCTGGGATTTGGAGACGCAGACGTCGAACGTTCGTTTCGATCTACAAAGCCAAAACTCGGGAATCCCAGCGCAGTCGAATTTTGGTGTTCGAGTCCGCCGCCAGCGTTTGTCCGCAGGTGAAGAATAAAGGTGTAGTTTGGATAAGGCACCTCACCACCCATGATCTCTACTTCTGTTTCGACGATCTTTTGAACATCGCGTCGCACTCGCTCCGGATCGTAATTGCCCTCTCCATCAATAACGATGCGATGTGGCACACCTTTAACGCCGAACACTATCGTTTTGAAGTTGCTGACTTCAAAAGGCGAATCATAAAGAACATCGAAATCCGCGGCCCGAAACTTGTTCTTCTCACCGGGCACCGCGGGTAAACCGGTTGCGACTTTCCAAACGTCAGGTGCAAGAACACGAATTGTTGACGGGGCCTTAAGTTGACCGTCGAAGTACATCAACAACGCGGCATTGTTCCAGAATGCGTGGCCCGAATTAAGTTCGCTCGTACGCACGGAAAGTTCGTTAGCGTAAACTCTGTAAGTGGCATGCCAGTTACGTGTGCCGTTGGTACTTACACGCCACGTATTCTTGTTGATTTTTTGCCACTTTAGCGGCTGACCAGCGCTGTCTGCCGCTGCAAAGTCCTGGACATGACGCTCAAATTCACGGATTAGATAGGAGCCCGGTGTCCAAACAGGCATTATCAACGACTCTTCCGCCGGCACCTGCGCATCGGCACCATATTTGATTTCAATGTCGACTTCCAGCATGTGTGTATGCGGCCTCGACATTGCCACGGTGAAATTTATTTCAGGGGATTGGCTGGTTGAAGTAACTTGAGCTAATAACGAAAAGCAAAGGCTGAGGACCACTGCCGTAGCGATCGCGAGCAATCGGATTCTCTGCATCTTGCAACTATCCCTCAGGTTGTGATTGATTGCCGAATGTTATCAGAGTAACCGCAGATTACACAGATTACACAGATTAGAACCAAGGCAGCTAACTTGAATTGTAGGATTACCTGCAATCACGCTAGGTTAGCCTTATCATTCAAGTTAACTCCATTGGTTCTAATCTGTGTAATCTGTGTAATCTGTGGATACTCTTTTATTCGAACAAACTCGCGAAACTTTCGCAAAAAAAGAGCGGTGAAATCAACCATCACTCACAATGAAAGAGGAGCGTTATGCGCGTTGTTACATGTCAGCAATGTGGAACGAAAAACCGCGTAGATGAGGCAAGGCTAAAAAATAGTGAAGCAAAATGCGGCAGATGCGGCGGCACACTCGACGCCACGACCAATAGCACCAATGGATACGAAACGACGCCCGTAATCGTTACAGATTCAACCTTTGACGAAAAGGTTATGGGCGTAACTGGTCGACCGGTCTTACTAGATTGCTGGGCCCCTTGGTGTGGGCCATGTCGAGTGGTAGGTCCAATTATGGACCAACTTGCATCTGAATCGCAGGGCAAGTATCGAATCGCTAAGCTCAACGTCGATGAAAATCCCAGTACTGCTTCTCGCTACCAAATAGCCAGCATTCCTACAATGCTTATTTTCAAAAACGGCAAACTTATTGATCGCTTGATTGGGGCTCAGCCAAAGCAGGCCATCATGGAGCGGCTACGACTCGCATCACAGTTCGGCGCCAGGGCCTAAGACGCCAAGAGCAAAGGCGCGAAGAGCAAAGTGGAAAGAGCAAAGTGCAAGGGGCAAAGAGCTAAGTGCAAAGGGCAAAGGGCAAAGCGCGCCCTGCTCTTGGCTCTTAGCTCTTAGCTCTTAGCTCTTGGCTCTTCGCCCTTCGCGCTTCGCTGTTTGCTCCGTTCGCGGTTACTATCTTCCGGTTTTGGAAACAAGCCAAGCGAGCTCTTCGCTCTGGTCGCTTACCGCACCACATGAACCGGTCACCCTTAATCGTCATCTTCACGACTGTTTTTATCGATCTCGTGGGGTTTGGGATTGTCATCCCTGTGCTTCCGTACTATGCCGAAGGCACCGCCTTCAATGCCACTCCTCGCACAGTAGGATTGTTGTTTGCCTCCTACTCAATCATGCAGTTGATCTTCTCGCCAATACTCGGTGGGTTATCGGATAGATATGGACGGCGTCCCGTCCTCTTACTCTCGATTATCGGTACGGGTATTGGTTTCCTTATCCTCGGCTTTGCGGAAACCGTACTCATGCTCTTTGTCGGACGCATCATCGATGGAATCACCGGAGGAAATATCTCCACAGCTCAGGCTTACATTGCCGATATCACAACTCCTGAGAATCGCGCCAAGGGAATGGGATTGATCGGAGCGGCGTTTGGTTTGGGTTTTATCTTTGGTCCAGCTCTCGGTGGAATCCTCAGCAAATGGGGCATACATGTGCCGTTCTTTTTTGCCGCGGCTCTGTGTTTTGCTAACGCGTTGCTCCTATTCTTTACTTTGCCTGAAACCGTAACTAAGGATCATCCGGCGAAGATATCGGCCGCTGGTGGACGCGGGCTGTCGCAACTCATCAATTCTCTAAAACGGCCTCGACTCGCATCTGTACTAATTATCTATTTCTTCTTCGTCGTTTCTTTTTCCATAATGACAACCTCTTTCTCGCTATACGTCATGTTCCGGTTTGGTTATGACGCTCAGCACACAGGATATCTTTTCGCCTACGTCGGACTGATTTCTGTGATCGTGCAGGGCGGGTTGATAGGGCGACTGGTGAAACGATTTGGTGAGCTCCCACTCGTATTTGCTGGCGCCCTCTGCTTTTCCCTGAGCTTGTTTGCTGTGCCGTTCGTTGGTCCTGCTGCCGGAGGACTGGCGGGTCTATTGATCGGCGGCGGAGTATTCTCGTTAGGAAACTCGCTTGCGACTCCAGCATTGACAAGTCTGGCATCAAAAAGTGTTGGCCCAGCGGAGCAGGGCACAATACTGGGAGTCACACAATCGGTTGCGAGTCTTGCGCGGGTAGTCGGACCGTCCCTGGCTGCGATTCTGATCAATAGTTCGCTAGCGCACTACGGAGCAGACGGCGAACCACACTACATGAGCGACCATTCGCTGTTCGTCACATTCTGGACTGCGTCCGTCATCATGTTGGCCGCTTTTATGCTGGCAATTTATTTCGGGCGACTTAACAGGACATATGCGATGAGCGAGGCAGGATGAAAGAATCGAGGTCCTGATTTTTAGGGCCGTCCTTCGTGCGCCCCTGTACTTATGAACAGTCCGCCAAAGAGAGCGGGGGACGCCCCTACAAATCAAGACTCATCTATAAAAAGCGACGGATGATAAAAAGGATCAAGCTCAACGCGGCCGATATGATCAGCATTGAGACGATTGGGACGTAGACCTGCGTGTGTTGGCCCTCGTAACGAATGTCGCCCGGTAATCTGCCGAACCAATTGAGACCACCTGCATAGATCAATACGCCGGCGACCAGCAAACACGCGCCACTCACGATCACAAATAAACCAACGGTCCGATTCATCACTTCACAAACTGGCCCAGCGGCCCATCGGGACTCACATGCTCCTTGATAGCCGAGTAAGGGACCATTACAAACTGTGGACCCGCAGCATACGGAGCGACCTGATACGAATCGAAGTTGATACCCAATCCTTTTTTCGTTATGGTCCAGCTTTGATAGTTTTTCAATGTCGGCCCTGCTCCGCTCTGAATCGAACTATCGTCGAGCATTGAGTCAGGTCCTTTGGCTTTGCCTTGTTTCTTCAGATCGCTGATGCAGTATGCCGAAATTGCCTGTAGAAACTTTGAGCCAGGCTTAAACACGTCGGCCAACTTAAGCTGCTTACCATTCTTCAAATCATAGTTGACGACTGCGGTGAACGAGTTAGGATGCGCCGCGCCCTGGTAATAGCTACCGACATCGAATTGAATGCTCGCCAGATCATCCTGTGCTAGAGCCACTGAGTAAGCAACATTCAGATCGCTTCCCATCGACCCTTCCGGACGTGGTTCTTCCTCCTCCTTCGGTGCCATCCCCTTCCGGAATTCGGCAACCTCCTTCGTTACCAGAGAGCGAACCAACTGATTGAACTTTTCGAAATTTGGATTGTTTCCACCGGTTATCTGCGGATAAAAAGCCTCAATCTCATACATCAGCTTCTTATTACTCTCTTTAATCTGTTTATCGACAAATTCCACGTCACCGGTGAAAAAGATAGGCTCTTCATGAAGCGAGAATGCCGTCTTCTTATCCGATCCCTTTTCCCCGGCCGGCTTCGTCCAATTGCCGGCAATGGTAATCAAGCCGTCAGCGTTGTTCGTAGTCCACAAGCCTTTGAATTCGCCCGTCTGCTTTCCCGCCGGGTCAAATTCCTGAAGCGCGACGGTGCCGTTTTTGTCGACGGTACCTCGCAGGTCGATTCTCGTCCCGACCTTTTGGTACGCGTAATGACCGCTAAGCTGATCTCCCGTTTTAATGAGCTTCATCTGCAAGTCGAGAGTATTGCCGATGGAGCCTTTCAAATGTTTGACTTCGGTCGCAACAGTCGTGCCTCCTTCAGCGTGGTTCTGCGGCGACGACTGGGATTGAGGCGACGGGGCTACGCTCGGTTGTGTTGTTGAAGTCCTCTTGCAGGCAACTACGAAAGCAAGCAATGAACACAGAATAGCAAAAGAGAATTTGGTCATGATTCGACAGGGGCTGGTTTTATTGCGCGCATGATCTCTTCTCGAATAGCAGCGAACGTTACTTGGCTGAGATGACCTCCGGTGAAGACGATGTTGTTTGTGACGTCTGCCAACGCAAATGGCGGCTGCGGATATGACCGTAGCTCCTCATCGGAATCGAAACCCACCTCCGCCAACACTAACCCTAATAGATCCCCAAGAAACATATCAATACCGAATTGTTTTCCCTCAAACTCAAACGGGTATCTGTTCTTTCTGATCTCATTTGCGTCGAACACAGATAACGTCTCAGCCTCGAGCGCGTTTAGATACGTGTTGGTGATGACCGTTCGCGACAGGTCGTTTGGGTTGGGAGCAAACTTTTGAGTGAACTTAACTGTCCATTTGTTGGTGCGCGGATCGCGCACTTTTCGAATCCGCAAACGCGTGCCGGTTATGTAATTGTCGGTGATCTGAACGTGAGGATCCACCCGCGTTAGTCCTGGAGGCAAATCCTCCAGGACGTAACGACGTTCGCGTTCAATGCGCGCGTACTTGCTTTCGGGAACGACCGTGTTCTGCTCAGTTAGTTTGGCGACACCCATGGCGCTACATGCCGCTCTTCCATCCAGCAACGGTCTTTTCGAAAGCGGCCAAGTTGGCTGGGTCAACCTTATCCGTTTTGCCCCGTTGGATTGCTTGGTCCGCGAGAGCAATCGCTTCTGCTTTCTTTCCAGCTTTGAAAAGCGCTCGTGCCTTTGCCGAAAGGTTTCCGAACGTCTCCTTCACCTTGATGGACCGCTCGAGCCACGCCATACCTTCCTCATCGTCTGTAGCGATGTTGTTTCGGATAGTAAAGTTCGCTGCCGACAAAGGT
>DATBSH010000392.1:0-9937 GCA_036559885.1 Pyrinomonadaceae bacterium | reverse complement strand
GAAAGAAGTTGAATCTGTTGCGACGCACGACAAGCTAAAGCGTATCGGACATCTTCAGGTTCCTTCAGAAGCTTTCTTCTCGAGCTTACCTGGGCCTCGGATCGTTTTGTTGACTACTGGATCTCCATTATAAGTTACTTGTGACGGTCCATTTATCGTGACGTCCAGCTGATCTTTCACATCGAGATCAATTTTAGAAACGCCTGAGGAGTCGACCACCGCGCGCGCCGCATGTAGTTTGTGAGTGTCAATCTTTGCCGCACCTTTGGAGTCAATGTCTACGACGTTTGTTACGCCTGCAACTCTGATTGTTGGCGCGCCACTCGAGTCGATTTCGAATCGATCGTTCTTCAAACCCTCGATTTCGATCCTGCCTGCGCCAGAAACTGACAAGCCTTCGAGAGTCGGAACAGAAATCCGAATCATAATTGGTTCGCCAACGGAATAGTTACGCAGCGATTTGACCCGCAGGACATTGCCGCTAACTTCGGCGCTGATGATGGGCAGGATGTTGTCGTCGCCCTCGATCTCCAAACTGGGCTCTTTCTGACAGACTACGCGAACATCATATGCCCCTTCAGTTGAAAGCGACTTGAAGTTGGCGATGTCCCGCTTCTGCATGATTCGATTGCCCGAACCGCGAACGCTCGCACCCATATGATGGCAAGCCGTTACTACTCCCATCACCGCCACAATCAAGAACAAGGTAATCGTTTTCATTTCATTCTCCTTCCAGCGAGTTACTGTTCGCGCCGTGAGTATTCGAGCGTGCGAGTAGTGTTGTCAGTAACGCTCGTTAGCGGCTCCACAAAATTATTAGCGTTGGCGGGTCTCAACTCTGCAATTGGATGGGGCGATCCAGAAAGATAGCGATGCTCGTCCACAGCACCGGTCAGTCTGGACAGCTGCCTTAGCAGCATGAATTCAATCGTGCCGACTATCAGAAAGGTGAAGAACATGAAGCAACCGATCAGCTCGAAGGGGAGGTTTGCCTCTTTCCGCAACACCAGTGATCCTCCGAGCATGATGCCTAGACCGATAATGCCCACCAGTGTGATGGCTGTGAGAAATGCGGAGATTGGGCCCATGTTCGGGCCGTTGGACCGATCCTTCAAATTCGCACCGCAGCGATTACAAAAACTTAACCCCTGCGTTATCGGCGACCCGCAAGTTGAGCAATACATTTGGAGTTCCCTTCACTAACGTTTTCAGATGATATAAGGGCGGAGTTCCCTAGTCGAGAACGGATCGAAGCAGAATCATGTTCCGAGAAATGTAAGATAAGGGACAGGAGCAGCAAGCGAGAGCAGGAATCATTTGTCATATAACATTTGCCATTACTCATTTGTCATTTAGGTCTGTTGCCAAGGTTTTGAAATGGAAAATGACAAATGTCCAATGATATATGGCAAATGATTCCTGCTCCTGCCTGCTGCTCCTGCTCTTCATTTCGGGTGGTACGTCAGCCAGAAATAGACTGCCTGACCAATCCCGATTACAAAGCCGATGATTGCCCCGAACAATTCAATTGTTTTCAAATGATGCTGAGCGACTGAAAGCACTAGTTCTTCAAGCTTTTCGATGGGATAGTCTGACACTTTTTTTCGGACCAATCCACCAACATCAAACTCGGCAATTGCCACTGGCAAACGTTCGCGGGCAGCTACTGTGATCCGATCCACAAGCGCGCTGCTTGCTCGCGCGACGGAGTTCGGCGAAACGTGGTCGCCTAGTTTTCCAATCGGCGCGATTAATAACCTTTCGATTTGCGATGTCAGAATCGCGTTTATCGTTCGCGCCGTGTCATCGCGCGCCAACAATGAAAGCAAACTGTTTGTCAAAAAAGCTTTGCCACGTTGTACGGCGCTGGGATCAAGTTCCTCGAGCGCTGCGCCAATGGTCTTAGGACGAAACTCTTCAAGCGCGTCAGCAAAATATGACGCCACAGACTTGGCTAAGCCTTCGCTACGGATCACCAACATGAGGCGCGCGGTGATCTGCTCGGTCAACTGCTCAAATTTTTCAGCTTCAAACGATCCGACTAGCTCTTTCAGTGGACGCCCCATGACGTTATCAATGGTGGCGTTAAGAAAAGCCTCGGCCTCCTGTTCAAATGCCGGCCCTCGCAGATACTCCTCGACACGACGTGGCAGTGTTTTATTGACCAGGTCATCAACCTCGCGGTGAATCCGTTCGCGTGAGATAAAAATCTTTTTCAGCAGAGAAAGCTGCTGGTAATACTCATCCACTTCTAATTTGATTAGTGCTCCGATTCGTCCTCTTGTGTTCTGACTTGTAGCGATATCTGCCAAGTGGTGCACGATCGGAGGCACCTGGCTATCGATACGATCCTTCATGAAGCCGATTGTTTCGGGCGTCAATGCATCTGAAAGGCTCGACTCGGTGTTGGCCAGTTCGTCGAGTCGGGTAGCGACAAATGCCCGCATCTTCTGCTCGAGTCCTTCGTCACCGACCAAACGCTCCAGATGCTGCTGAATGAAGAATACAAACTGTTCAATGGACTCGGTCTTAACGGTATCGCCGACACGACGTTCGAGAAGTTCGTCTACCTGCTTATCGACGAAACTGCGAATGGCCTCGGCCGTTTCTTCGCTCTTGAGCAGTTCGGCAATGTACTCGGCCAGGCGATATTGCAGAGCAGAAATGGTGTCAAGAATTGGAGCGCGCGCTTGAGACGGCAACGCCTCAATGAAAGAAGGATAGACCCTCGAGAGCAACTCGCCGGTGTAAGAGCTGACGAAATCTTCTACCTTCCGTTCAAAAAAGCTGGTTTCAAAAAGCGCGTCGAAGACGGTTTGCTGGGAAACGAGTTCATTGCCAACCGCGTTGCCGATGGATTGCGCAAGCCGCTCACGATGGCGTGGAATCATTCCTTGCGGCCAAGCCGTGAGTCCGAACACCTTCAGCGGCTTGTATGGATGAAACAACATCCAAATGGCAAGCCACGCTGCGCCATAACCGTGGACCGTCGCGATGACAATGATTGCGAAGCTGATTAGAAGCTTGAACGTTAGCGGATCGATGGCCGTTGCACCTGCTGACCTATTGTTATGCGGCGATGCTAAACGGAGTGTAATGAGGCGTCAACAAGGAGATGTAGTTTGCAAGTAGGGAAGGGTGTGAACGAATCATTTGCCATTTGCCATTTGACATCTTTCATTTGTCATTTTAAAGCATGACCACAGGGATGTCGGTACAAGTTCCAAATGGCAAATGAAAAAATGTCAAATGTCAAATGGCAAATGATTCCTACGCACCGTTTCTTCGAGTTCAGTTCTACGAGCCGCGCTCCACTTCATACCCCGCATTGATCCATGCGCTCGTTCCACCCGTAACGTTCAACAACCGTTTGAACCCGTGCTTTTGCAAAAGGCTGGTTGCGGCACTGGAACGATACCCGCCGGCGCAGATCACTGCGAGTTGCTTGTCTTTGTTTAGAGGCAGCTGGGACATGTTCTGCGGGAGCGTAGCGAGAGGCTGTGAAACAGCCTTCGGCACGCGCCCGTTCTCATACTCCGGAGGTCGGCGTACATCCAATATTTGTAAGTCGTTCTCTTCAAGTCGTTGCTTCAACTCTTGCACACTGATCTGTGGGACCGACTCCAGCGGATATCGGACGTACGTCCAGCTCTCGACGCCGCCTTTGAGATAACCAATCACATTTTCAATCCCCACGCGGGCCAGCCGCATTACGGCCTCATCCACCTGCGCTTTGGTGGCAGCAATGATAACGATATTCGCGGCGAGTGGAATCAAACTGCCCGCCCACATCGCAAACTGACCACCAAGGCCAACATTCAATGAGCCAGGTAAATGGCCACTCCCAAATTCATCAGCGGATCTAACGTCGAGCAGTACGACGTCAGCACTCAGGTCAGCAACTTCAGCGGGCGACAAAGCCTTAGGTTCTGGCAGCTCTGAGAGACCACGTGCGCCGGCGCGATTAATCTCCGCGTCTTTTGGAAAATATGCCGGGGCCTCAGGGAGATCCGCTGTCATCAGCTCAACGAATTGTTCGCGCGTCATTGGCTGCAAAGCATAATTAAACCGTCGCTGTTCTCCGACTGTTGAGGAGGTTTCCTTCGACATGTTTTTTCCACACATCGATCCGGCGCCATGCGCCGGGTACACTTCGGTCTCATCGGGTAGAAGCAGAAGCTTTGTATGGAGAGTGTCGTACATCATTGCGGCCATCATTTGCGGTGTGTAGCCTTTGCCGCCCGCCAGGTCCGGACGACCGACGTCTCCAATAAACAGTGTGTCGCCGGTCAGAAGTTTTTGTGGACTGTCGATGGCTTCAGTATCACGCACCAAAATGCAAATTCCCTCCGGTGTGTGTCCTGGCGTTTCCATGAATTTTAGAATGACACTCCCGATCTTTAGCTCATCCCCATCGCTGACACTTCGATGAGCAAACTCGACACCAGCGTGTCTACCAAACACGATTTCCGCTCCGGTGCGGGCAGCGAGTTCTCGATGGCCGCTGACGAAATCGGCATGGAGATGAGTTTCGATGATGTACTTGATCTTTAAGTGCTCGTTAGAGGCTTCGGCAATGTACTCATCCACGTCGCGTTGTGGATCGACAACGGCGGCTTCACCGTTCGAGCCGATCAAATACGACGCATGAGCCAGACAGCCGAGATAGAATTGCTTGAAATACATTTGCAAGTAGCCTTTATTGAACGACTGAAACCCAAAATCATTGGTCAATTATCATTTGACATTTCTCATTTTTCAGTTAAAAGAGCGCGAGTTGAATCTAAGGGTCAAATGAAAAATGATAAATGTCAAACGATAATTGACCAATGATTCGGTCTTTTCATTCCGCGCGACCATTCTCCATGGGCAACTTATAATACTCTCGCGCTGGTTTCAATGGCCGCAGCATCCAATACGGCCGGCGGGTCCCATCGGGTGAAAAACGATCGGCGGGACGCGTCATCGCCAGCCATTTGTGATAGACCTCACGCGACTTCGCAGTATCAACATACACGTCACCTGGTTTGTCGTCCGCGTGAGCTGCACGAACACGCACTGCCTGGTGCCAGCAATGCATTCCCGAAATTGGATCAGGATGAACCGGGAACGTCATGTTCTGGTGAATGCCCGCGTCTTTCCACCAGATGCGCAGCGTATCGGGGTCGTTAGAATCGTAAGGTTCGATTCCGCGTTGCCGTTTCAATCCCCACTTCGTTCCGTCGTGATCCAGCTTCACGGTTGCCATGAACTGGCGTTGACCTTCGTCGCTAAGCTTCCAACGTCCCATGTGATGGCTGCAGGCGACGATACCAGGCCTGATCCCTTCGGTGACCCACGCGGGAACTACAAAGTGTCCGATTTCAGTTTCCACGCGAAGAAGCTGTCCGGTTTGCACGCCCAATTCCGCAGCGTGCTTAGGATGAATCCATAGCGGATTCGTGTGCGCAATTTCGTCCAGCCACTTCGAGTTGGCGCTTCGCGTATGTATCTGCACCGGCAAACGAAACGTTGAGATTAGCACCGTTTGATCTTGATTGAGATTCGCCGGATGAACATGGCTCCGAAAATATGTTGGAATTGAATACTCTGGCCAACCCCACTCGGCAAGCGTTCGCGAATAGAACTCCAACCGTCCACTGGGCGTTGGAAATCCACGCTTCACGTCTCCCTTGACTCTGACTCCTGCGAAACGACGACCGTCATCGTCACCGTCCGGCACAGGCACGGGAACAACGTTTGGTCCTGAAGGTTTCGGAGCGCGCGAGAATACACGGCCCAAGTCATCTTCGTGGACGTCGTCCAACTCGTCTCCGGCAACCGTTTCTTCAAATACACGACCAATCTTTTGTTTCACTTCGAACGCGCCGTAACGTCGCATGAACTCCAGTGGCGTTAGATCTTCATCGGCAGCTTTTTCCGGAAGTCCCGGAACGGAGTTATCAAAGATCCATTCATAATACTCGTCGATGCTCAGTCGAGTTCCCGGTACTTTCTTCGACTCCGCATACTGCCGAATGCCGAGGCTGCCTTCTGGATCAATTCTCCAGGTCAACTCCAACCAAAACTCGTTCTCTTCCCAGACCTCGCCGGGATTCACCTCTCGAGTATCAGCGATGTTTTCACCAGATCGTTGTCGCAGCGCTTTCATTACTGGCTGCCGGAAGCCAAGCCATTGTGAATCGTGCGTTTCATACGAATGCAGGTCGTGACGCTCTGAACCTACACCCATCGGCAAAACGTAGTCAGCAAAGAAGGCTGTTTCATTCCACGTTGGTGTTAATGCGACGTAGCAGCCAATCAGTCCCGGCTCCGTCAATACCTCAATCCACGAAAAGCCATCGGGGTTGGTCCAAACTGGATTGTAGACGCGTGTGAAATAGACATCGAGTTTGGCGCGGCCGTCTTTTAGAAGATGTGGCAAAAGGAACGACATCTCATGCATTGCGAGCGGATATTCGCGCGGCCATGTTGTTTCATTCCACATCTTCGGATGAGGGGGCATGTAGATGGGGCGCGGCACAAATTTATTCCACGCGTTTGGATAAACACCGCCTTCAGTGGCGATAGCTCCAAGCAGCGCATTGATCATGAAGAGGCAACGGGCTACTGACCATCCGCCACTCACGCCGGAAGCGGCACTGCGCCAGTTGTGACTCGAAAACCGAGTGCCGGCTGAGGCAACAAGTTTCGCAATCTCTTCAATGACTTTGGCATCTACACCCGATTCGTTTGCAGCAAACTCGAATGTGTACTGCTTATAAAGTTCTTTAAGCACTGTGTCGAAAACGGTGAAATCGACGGATGCATAACCAGTTGCCATTTCCAGATACTCGCGCCAGTTCCACCACGTCTCAACAAACTCACGATCGTAGAGATTGTTTTGAATGATGTAGTTCGCGATCGAGAGAAGTATGGCAGGTTCGGAACCTGGATAAGGCGAAAGCCAGTAGTCTGCGTGCGTTGCGGTGTGTGAGAGTCGCGTATCGAAGACAATCAGCTTTGCACCGTTGGCTTTGCCGTCAATGACCCTTTGAGCATGTGGATTGAAGTAATGACCCGACTCGAGGTGCGCGCTAATCAAAAGAATAACTTTCGCATTTGCGTGATCTGGGCTCGGCCGATCCAGTCCCATCCAGAGTTGGTAACCTTCACGGCTACCTGACGAGCAGATGTTTGTGTGGGAGTTGTGTCCATCAATACCCCACGCCGCGAGAATCCGTTCAGTGAATCCATCTTCGCCAGGCCGTCCAACGTGATACATGATCTCCTGGCGCCGATCTTCAATGATGGCCTTGCCGATGCGTGACGCAATGTCGTTCAAGGCTTCATCCCACGTGGTCCGTTCCCACTTTCCTTCGCCGCGTTTTCCAACGCGCTTGAGTGGATACAGAATGCGATCAGGATCCCTTACCTGATTCAGAGTTGCTGGGCCTTTCGCGCAGTTTCGTCCACGCGAGCCAGGGTGTTCCGGATTGCCTTCAAACTTTTGTACTGCCCCCGTGAGCTTGTCGATGTACGCCAGGAGACCACAGGCGGATTCGCAGTTAAAACAGGTGGTGGGAATAAGCGCGTAACGACGTTCTACACGTTTGGGCCACGCGAGAGAATCGAGTTCGGTCCAATCGTCCCAGCGCTCCTTTGGTGGGAACGCGGCGAGATGACTGCGCGAAGGTCCAGGATAGAAGGTTTCCTTAGTGTTGGGTTTGTCAGAGCTCATCTTTTGTTGCGCTTACCAAAGTCCTAACCAGGCTGGCGTCGGATTCACCCAAGTTTAAGTGGACCACCGCAAGGTCAGGAAAATTGCAAGTTAGGAAGGGTGATTTACCCCCGCTCAATTATTGCACGCGATACTCAACTATAGAACGGGAGCGCAGCGACCGCTTTCAAGATGCGGTGGGTGTCGCGTTAGTTGAAAGCGGTCGCTGCGCTCCCGTTCTGTAGTTGAGTATGTTGTCAAACTCAAATGCCATTGAACCAGCGGGGGGTAAACCGCACTTTCTAACCTGCAATTTTCTCAACAGTGAATCACACATTGACCGAACCATATTTCGCGAAGGCGCTTTGTCTTTAAACTTCATGCCAATGGCACCGACTGACCCGCCTGCACGTAGGCATTCTCGTAAAGCACTAAGCCGATAAGAGCCAACGGCGCTCCCGCTACCCCCACGGTGTGGCTCATGACTCCCGTAACTGCGAGCCACGGTAATAGCCCGCCAAGAATCGACAGGACGATGCCAAACCAAAAGTCACTGCGATAGCGGCCGCGTACCATCTCCCAAATAGCAACACGAGCGTGCGCAGTCGGATGCGTCAATGAAACTTCGCCCCAAATCATTAACAGGTGTACCAAACTCGAAAGAGCAAGCACCCATACCAACGCCATGAGATCGGGTCGAAAACTATCGATCATCCGGCTGAATGTATCAGAGCTCATCATTCCTTCCAGCGCAACAGTCGCGAGCAACAACGCAGCAGATCCGAGCAGCATGGCTTGCACAAGCAGGTGTGGCGGTAACAATGGGTTCTGCCACATGTCGCGCGCTTTGGCTTGGGCAAATAGATAAGCTGTGTAAACCGCCGTCATAACTGCGAGAGGTATTCCTGCAATTATCAGCCAGAGCTGAAAGGTAGTGGATCCAACGACAGAACCGATGAAGTGAGCAGCCAGGACGATCGTATATCCGGCAATGATGAACGCGCCCTTTACTAACCAACTCCGCCACTGAGGGCGAGTGAAGATCAGGTGAAATCGCTCCGGATGCTCCAAGTCCCAAATCAGCAGCCCGCCCGTAAAAGCCAGAAAAGCTCCTGAAATGATTGGTGTGGCCCATAACCAAACGGGACCACGAGGACTCAGAAAGCCGAACAGCACCATCAAAGCAGCAATAAGGTAAACACCTGAAGCAATACCCTTCGTCCATGTATAAAGGCTGACGCGCCAGTCCCATGGGATCCAATGGGCCACGTCATATGACAGGAGAGCTGCAGCGGAAGAGTTGTTGTAATTTGGGTTTCCTGAAACAACGTGCTCGGTGGTGAGCTGTTGTTCACTCCACATAAATAATCCACCGTCAGGTCTTCGCGCGGCGAGTGGATCAAGTGTGGCCTGGTGAGCTCCTTTGTAGAACAGTTTTGGCAATGTCTCTTTTTCGGGCCGGCGAACTGCCACCGGCTCGCGATTAACGATCTGCGCGACGTATGAGCCCGGGTCGTTTAGATCTCCGACCAGTATCGCCTGGGTCGGACATACAACGACGCACGCCGGTTCAAGTTGCATATCAATGCGATGGGCGCAGAAGTTGCACTTCTCAGCTGAATGATCCTCCGGGTTTATGAAAATAGCGTCGTAGGGACAGGCCGCCATGCACGCTTTACAGCCGATGCAAATCGACTTATCGAAATCGACAATACCGTCTGCCCGTTTGAACATCGCTGTAGTCGGGCACGCGGTTACACACGGCGCATGCGCGCATTGATTACAGCGAGTGACCTGATGTGCACGCCGCACCTGCGGGAATGTGCCAACATCAACGTGTTTGACGTAGGTGCGCGTGACCGAGAGTGGAACGAGGTTCTCCGACTTACATGCCGTCGTGCATGCATGACAACCAATGCAGCGAGTCTGGTCGATGACCTTGGCCCATTTAATGGGAGCGGTTTCTTCGAGCATTTTGAAAAACTGATTAGTTGACCTGATGGCCGGAGAATATATCACCTTTCTGATGTCCGATACGCTTTAGCTTGTCGTGAGGTCCGATAAGTTCACCTGGTGATAGTCGCACGTTGAGTTTAGGGCAAGTCACTACAAGCTAAAGCGTATCGGACATCTGCCATTGTTTGACAAATCAACGGCCTACGTTACAAATTAGCTCGGTTCATTTCGTTTCTACTGGCTGGAGGTCGCCCTTGATTAATAACTCCTTATCAGCTGTTC
>DATBSH010000391.1:0-7027 GCA_036559885.1 Pyrinomonadaceae bacterium | reverse complement strand
AAGAGTGGTCCAACAATTACGGCAGACCGGTAAGGAGGGAGTAAATTCCCAAACGCTTCCGCCTGCTGTGATCGCTCTCGTACTGGTGGTGCTGGGGTAGGCGCCGGTTTCAGTCGTCAATCTTGTTGCTCTTCCAGGCGTATCAACGCTGTAGTCGGGAACGGGTAGAAAGGAAACTGTCTCTTTGCCCGCTCCTGGCGCTGAGGGACGGGTCAGGTTACGACCGGCGCCGTCGAAATCGCTGCGAAGTATTCCAGCGAGGGTGCCTCGACTTTCCTCGAGTTCATGGTCTTCTGCAAAGCTTGCCGAGGTCTTGGCAAATTTCGCGATGAAGGCGGTGCCGGCGATCATCACTATGGCCGTGATCGCCGTGGCGATGAGAATTTCGATCAGCGTGAAGCCGTTTTCTCTGTTTACTCGTCGCATGGCATTAACTCCCTGACGCACTGACTGTGCGGTTACCAAAGCCGCGCCACACCCGCGCACTTTCGTCGTATTGCCAAATCTCGACCTGTCCTGACGGATGGACGGCGATAGCACGCGCTTCTGAACCATTCACCAAATAAATGGCTGGAAAAGGACTCTCAACGTTTGGATCGGTGGAACTCGGGGCGGACGGAAGACTGGCGAGGCGTCCATCGGAGGTATAACTAATAACGGTTGTGGGCACTCCAAGCGGGATCGCTGGAATCGCGCCCAGCGCTTGAGTGTTCGCGGCTATGGTCCATCCCGCAGGTAGTCGTAGCTCGTCGCCCTGGTAAACGTAACTCCAGGTTCCGCTTCCGCCAGCGGCAGACGGCGGACTAAAGCTGGTTGCGCCTGTGCCTTCGAGTTGCAGCGATCGGGTGGTGGAGAGATTCGCGAAGTCGATGGAGATGGGTGGCTGCCGGTAGTTTTCCAGGAGTGTTGGCTCCGTGAGCGCGTTAAGGCGTATTGCCGCCGCACGACGTTCTCGCAGGCGACGCGCGCAGTCTCGTACGAGACGGCCGGCTTGATCGCGACCTGAGAATTGGGAGACCGCCACGGCCGCTACGATACTGATAATGGCGCAAACGATGAGCAGCTCGACCAGCGAGAATCCGGCTGCGCGGTTCACATTAGATCTCCGGCCGTGAGCTACAAGCGATGCTTGCGCCAGTTTGGAGACACACGAATACCCTCGAGCTTTTGCTCTTTTTTCCATCTCTTATTCCCTGACTCTGAAACTGATTAACGAGTAAAGACGTTCGCTTCGGAATCGCAAAGAACACGGCCAAAGAAGTATGAGGCCCGAACATACTGGAGAAGCGTAAAGTTAATTAGTCATCCACTCATTCACCTTTATTACTGCCATCACGCTCTCGAGCCATTCTTATTTTTCTAAAACTGCATGGCCCGACTCGGCGCGGACGACACAAGAGCATGTTTCGTGCCGCAGCTTCATCAGCTAAGAACTACCGTTTTTGCGATTCTGTTGAATTCTGACTAGGACAAAACGTCAATACGTCTTGGTGGTCGTTGCGGCGAGTAGGACATTGTGTCTTAGTGCTGAGTGGTCCAAGAAAGGAAAACGTGAGAGTTTCGTTGGCTAAGGAGTTGCTAAGGGTGGTAGCTGGGAGGTGGCCGCCACTCTATGCATCTTATAAACGCGCGCGTTGCGTTTCACATCATCCTTGGTCTCTGCTGCTTTGCGGCGTGTGTTCCAGATGGTCGCAGTCAGGGACTTAGGATCACTGATGCTGATTTTCCGATCGAGGTGTCGTTAGCGAAGCCGGAAACTTCTTCAACCGTCGCTGTTTCAAACGGCACTCCCGTTGGTCCCTCATTGGTGCTTAACCCTTCGCTCAATGAAGCGGTGCGGCGCGAAACCGCCAAGTACAGCATCGATCCGCTTTTGATCTATGCCTTGATCGCGCAGGAATCAGGCGGCAAGGTGCGCGCCGTTAGTCCTAAAGGAGCGCGTGGGCCAATGCAACTCATGCCGGCAACTGCGGCGCGTTTCGGCGTGCGTAATCCTCATGATGTTCCGCAGTCAGTGCGGGGTGGGGTCGAATATTTTGTTTGGTTACTTGATAAATTTGATGGTAATGTATTGTTAGCCTTGGCTGGCTACAATGCTGGCGAAGGCGCTGTTGAAGCCTACCGCGCGGGACGCGCCATCATATTACCTAACGGCCGGGTCATTAACCCGCGCAGGCTACGAACCGGGGGAATCCCTCCATATCCTGAAACTCAAGCATACGTGAGATCGATTGCGCTTCGGTATATCCGCATGCGCAATCGCAGCAATATCCCTATAAATTAAGAGGAGACCTCTATATGGAAGAGGCAATCGCAGGTCGCGCCTCTAATGGTCTTACCAAATTCCCACTCTACGCTCTCGTTGTCGATGACGAACCCGAAGTAAGGCGTGTTATCTCACGAGTGCTTGAAGACAGAGGCTGGATCGTGAGCGAGGCGGAATCGGCAGCGCGCGCCAAAGAACTCCTGGACGCGCAGTCGTGGATGCTGATCTTTCTTGATAAATGCCTGCCCGATGGTGACGGACTTAGCATCCTGCAAACGGTAACTAAGCAGCATTCGGAGACCTCCGTGGTGATGATTACCGGTCAGGGCTCTTACAACGAGGCCATCCTGGCGATGACTTCAGGTGCCCTCAACTATCTCGCTAAGCCCTTCACTATTCCTGAGGTGCGGGAGCAGATCGAGCGCTGTTTGGCCCGACTCGAACAACAAGAGCTGGGCCAAACGAGTGTGCTTGCGCCTAACGAAGCAGGGCTCGTAGCGCGAAGCGCTCGGATGATCGCGATAGGCGTGCAGCTACAGCGAGTGGCGAAAACGGACATTCCGGTGTTCATCTCGGGGGAAACCGGAACGGGCAAAGAGGTCGTCGCGCGCGAATTGCACCGACTCAGTGCACGTGCATCGAGTCCTTTTGTGACCGTCAACTGTGGCGCGATTGCGCCGCAGTTAATCGAATCGGAACTCTTTGGCCATGTGCGCGGCGCTTTTACTGGAGCTGATCGCGATCGCAAAGGCCTGCTTGAAGAGGCTAACCAAGGGACGATCTTCCTTGACGAGATTACCGAAACACTGCCCATGTTTCAGGTAAAGCTGCTCCGGGCACTGCAGCAGGGAGAGATTCGCAAGGTTGGCTGCAACAACGTAACGAAGATCAATGTTCGCGTAGTGACGGCAACGAATCGGAATATCAATGAAGAGGTCGAGGCCGGTCGTTTTCGTATGGATCTCTTCTACCGGCTTAACTCTTGTATCCTTGAGATTCCCGCACTCAAAGAACGACCCGAAGACATTCTTCCTCTGGTCGAATATTTTGCAGCCTGCGCGGGAAGGTCGGTCGGTTTCTCGGAGTTAGCTATAACAGCTCTTCGTAATTACTCATGGCCTGGAAACGTGCGCGAGTTGGAGAACGCGGTCACGACGGCTGCCAAGACCTGCGATGGAATTGTCCAACTACGGGATCTGCCAAAGAGGATGTGGCACGCTACTTCTACCTCGAATGACGCGGAAGCGGACGCGCTAATTGGAAGGTCGGAAGAGTTCCTACCGCTCAGGGAAGCCACACGAAACTACATTGAGAAGGTCATGGCGCATACTGGCGGAAACAAGTCCGCGGCGGCCCGAATCCTAGGCGTCAGCTATCGTTCGATGTTCCGGATGTTAAAGACCGGAGATGATGATACCCAGATCCAGGTGGAGCAAGGTGAGGCAACGTGCTCCGAGTTGCCCTTTGAGGCGTATCGCGAAGCGAACGGATAGAGTCGCGAAATAGTGTCAGGAGTTAGCGCAAACCGTGGATTCCGATTCACACCTTGGTGTGTCTGATCTCTGGTTTTTCGCCAACATCTCTTCGATTCGCGCAAGCAGTTGGTCTCCATCAAAAGGCTTAGCGAGGAATTCGTACCCCTCTTCGGTAATCGACTGGTCCTGCTTGAAGGAGATTCCATAGCCGCTCGTTAGTAGCACCGGGACTTCCGGGTCAATGGCGTGGATCTTTTGACAAACCATTCGCCCGTCCATTCCTGGTAAGCCAACATCCAGGATCACGAGATCCACATGGTTATCTTCTCGTCTAAGTTTCCGGAATAACTTGAGAGCTTTATCGCCAGAGCTAACGGTTACGACGCGGCTACCGCCCCGCTTGATAATGCGTTTGAAGAGCATGCGCACATTGTCGTCGTCTTCGGCGACTAAGACTAGGGTTCTCCTCACCATTGCTCCGGATTTGGTGCACGCTCTGGCATGCGTGTTTGATGGGAGGCGCCGATGGTGTGCCTCCGCAAGAGGCAAATAGATGTCGAAGCGGGTTCCTTTACCTAACTCGCTTTGGACGTCAATGTAGCCATTGTGCTGTTTGACGATCCCGTAAACCGTGGGGAGTCCCAGCCCACTGCCTTGGCCTTCACCTTTCGTGGTAAAGAAGAGATCGAAGATCTGCGTAAGGGTCTCCTGGTCCATTCCCGTCCCGGTGTCTGAGACGCTCAAACGAACGAAGTCACCGGCGGTAGCCCAGACCCGCGTTGCCGTAAAAGAACTGTCTAGAGTGATGAAGGCGGTTTCGACCAGCAAGTGGCCGCCATGTGGCATCGCGTCCCGTGCGTTTACAAGAAGATTCCAAAGTATCTGGTCTATTTGCGAGCGCTCGGCATAGATCAGAGAGAGATTCTGTTGGGCGTGAAAATTGGTGGTGACTCTCTCGCCAAAAAGTTTGCGAGTAACGTACATCGTGTCGGAGACCGCTTCATTGAGATCGATGGGCTCTCTGGCTAGTTGCTGTTGGCGCGCGTAGGCAAGAAGTGTTCGAATGAACCCCGCGGCTTTCCGTGAGACTCTTGTAATGTCATCCAAGTACTTCGGCGCACGCGCCCACTCTTGCTCGACGATTCCTGATCCCTGTGCCTGATCATTCGAGAGCCGACCAACCATCTCGCTGACCAACTGCGTGTTACAAATGATTGAGGTC
Source organism: Pyrinomonadaceae bacterium (assembly GCA_036559885.1). Taxonomy (GTDB): domain Bacteria; phylum Acidobacteriota; class Blastocatellia; order Pyrinomonadales; family Pyrinomonadaceae; genus PSRF01. The sequence continues at coordinate 2,064 of DATBSH010000391.1, read as the reverse complement.
AGTGCGTTATTGAAGTCGTGGGCAATCCCCATTGTCAATTGGCCCATAAGGCGCATTCTTGCTGTGTGCGGATCGCCTTCTTCTAACTCGCTCGTCGAACTCACATTTCGCAGGAGGATCATGACATGCACCTCAAAGGCACTTGGCTGATCCGGATAGTCGGTCGGAATAACAATTAGTTCAATCTCGTTCGAGAGGGGCTTTGATTGGTAGAAAACCGTTTCTTTCGTATTTAGGGCACGCGTTATGGGATGGATTTCCTTGTCCCTTTCGACAGAGGATGGAAACAGTTCCTCGACGGCCTGGCCCAGCATTTCATCCTTCGAGTAACCAGTGATAGCGGGGGCAGCCTGGTTGGCGAAACTGATCCGTCCACTTTGATCGATAGTTAAGAAACCCTCCCCAATATGGCTGGCTAATGACGTGATCATCGGATGAGTGCCAACCGACAACGTTGAATTCGATTCTGTCATGATCTTCCTTGTATGTACCCCCTGAGTTACCAGGAGAGATCCGGCAAATGCCAAAAAACAGCAAAAGTACTCTATAGAGAAAGAGTGTGTCGGTCTCTAGCTAGACTCAGTCTAGATGCAGACATAGCGGAGAGATTAATTTCAAGCGGCGAGAAAATGGTCGAGGCTCTCGGCGACGATCCGATAGCACTCGCAGGCGCTTTGTTCGAGACCAGGCCTATCAATGATGGTAATTTTGCCGCGCTTGTAGCGGATTAGGCCGGCTTCCTGAATTACGCCAGCAGCCATCGTGACCCGAGTGCGTGGCGTGCCGAGCATAAAGGAGATGATTTCTTGGGTAAGATGAAAAGTGTCTCCCTGTACCCGGTCGTGTGTTGTTAAGAGCCAGCGGCAGAGTCGCTTTTCTACTGTGTGGAATCGATTACAGAGCGCGGATTGCGAAATTTGGGTAAGTAGAGTGTGCGTGTAGGTGAGCAGTAGGTCTTGTAACTCATGGCCTCGCTTGAACTCGGCGTAGATCACCTGCGCCTTGATTCTCAAGGCATCACCAGGGACTTGCACCATAATCCGATACGGTGCTTTCTGAATTCTGAGAATGATAGGAATACCAACCATTCCTTCGTTGCCCACCATCGCGATCTCAACGGTAGCTCCGCTTTGAGCAACGGAAAGCAAAGACGCCATGCCGCTGTTAAGAAAATAAGCGTGCGTGATAAGGTCTCCGATCTCATACAGGGTTTTGCATTTTGAAAAGTGGACTAACTCTAAGTGCGGCTGGAGCCGCTGATATTCTGCATGAGGCAGGGCAGACAGAAGCCTATTGTTAACCGCGTAGGGTTTTGCGGTTGCGGTCATGATCACCTCTGGGCTGCCCCGTGCCAATACTTGCTTCGGCAACAGAGCGGTGACTGATTTCAAGGAGTCGTCTGTGCGGTCAATTACCGTTTTCGTCGTACCCGAGAGGCCGACGCGCGAGCGGACTCCTCGTGATCTGGAACGCTCGGCAGCTTCTCAGGCAGATCCAACTTGTCATTAATAAGCACGTCCATACACACGCCTGCGATCTCCGAATACTTCAAGAGGATGGGAAGTGGCGGCTCACGCGTACCAAGTTCATAGCCGGAGATGCTGGCTTGATAAAGTTCTTCACTCAGACCCAGGCGGCGGATTATTTGATTTTGTGAGAGTCCAAGACGTGTGCGGATCTGAAGAAGTTTTTCCGTCAGACGAGCTGGCTTCGATCGTCGGCTTTTTCCCATCAGGATGGTCCTCCTGATGGCAATGAAGCCTGTTTGGGAGAGCGACCGCTAAAACGAATTCGTTTTAGCTTGGCCTCGTGTTTTGTTACCGCCGGGAAGTCATACGTCTTTGACTCCCTCGCGGCACTCATCAGGTGTGATGTCGTGCCGCCTCACGCATGGGCCAAAGCAAGCGATCAGTTCTAATACAGTATGGCCCCCTTCGCGTGAGATGCCAACTGAAACGGCAAGTAGCATGGCCGGGCAAGTGGCGAGTTGCAGAGAACGGCGAGAGAGAACGAGGGTATAGCCGAGGAGAGTTGACAGGTGTTGTCACTTATGACAACATTGCC
>DATBSH010000390.1:0-19219 GCA_036559885.1 Pyrinomonadaceae bacterium | reverse complement strand
TGCGGATCTCGACGACTGTCTTACGAAATATCTCTGTCAACAAAGAAAGAGTTCGTTCGGCAGCTTCAACTGGTTACACGAATGCGACTGAGTTGGCTGACTACCTCGTGCGTAAGGGCATGCCTTTCCGGGAGGCGCATGGGGTCGTGGGCAAGGTTGTCATGTATGCACTCGAGCATCAGAAGGAACTTGATGAACTGACGCTGGAAGAGTTGAAGCGGTTTTCTGAGACGATATCAGCGGATGTGTTTGACTGTTTGAAGTTGGACCAGACACTGCGGGCGAAATCAGTGGTTGGTGGCACAGCGCCAGAACGGGTTGAGGCGGCGCTGAAAGAGGCCCGGGCGTCGCTTGGATACTAGTGGTCTGAAAGAACTATCCACCGATTACACAGATTACACAGATTAAGAGCTTAATGAGCTAAGTTGAGTGGTTAGGTTCCACGTGCAAATATAATTGGGGCTAGACCACTCAAGTTAGCTGATTAAGCTCTTAATCTGTGTAATCTGTGTAATCTGTGTAATCGGATATTCTTCCCTTACCGCGGCCGTTTCTTGGGGCTCGGACTCGGAGAGGGTGACGAGGCTGCGGTAACCGCCGTTGGTTGCAACGTCTCCTGATAAATGTAGCGTGCGTCCTCAAGCTTGAGAACCACGGCGGGCTTCACCGCATTGCGCTCGCTGTTCATACTTATTATTCCGGTCACGCCCGGAAAGTCCTTTGTTGCCGCAAGTGCGTCACGGATCTTCGCTGGTTCCGTTGAGCCTGCTCGCTCAATAGCGTTTGCTAGAACTCGTGTTGCATCGTACGCCAACGCGGCGTGAGCATCCGGCACCAGGTTTCCATATCGCTGTTTGTATTCGTGAACAAACGTTTGGATTGCCGGTGATGGATCATCGGCCGAGTAGTGTGTCGTGATGTACGAAATGTTCAAACTGTCCCCGGCGAGCTGCCACAGTTCCGGCGCATCCCACCCGTCGCCGCCGAGCAGCGGTTGTTTCAGTCCAATAGCGCGCGCTTGCTTCGCGATCACGGCGACGTCGTTGTAATAACCTGGAATATATATGACGTCCGGGTCATTAACTTGAATCGTGCTCAACTGACCCTTGAAGTCAGTGTCACCCTGCATGTACGAAGGCTTCGCAACTATTTGCCCACCGAGTTTTGCAAAACTCAGCTCAAAGAAATCCGTTAGTCCGCGCCCATAAGGTGAATTGAAGTCGAAGAGAATTGCTGCCTTCTTCGCACCGAGAGTTTGCGCCGCAAATCGAGCCATCACTTCGCCTTGAAAAGCATCGACAAAGCATGCGCGGAATATGTACTCGCCCGTTTGCGTAACAGCAGGATCAGTGGAAGAGGGTGAGATCATCGGTATGTGAGCAGCTTGGGCTTTCGGCGCTGCGGCGCGGCTGTTGCCGGAAGTACCCGCAGCAATAATCGACACCACGTGGTCCTGACCAATCAGCTTGCCAGTTAATTCCGCCGCCTGTTCCGGGCTCCCATGATCGTCATCCATGACAACGTCGATTCGCCTGCCATTTATTCCGCCAGCCAAATTGATCTGATCAACGGCCATCAACATTCCGTTCTTTGCCGACTGGCCAAAGTTAAATGTTGGACCAGACAGATCACCAAAGAAGCCAATCTTAATAGGCGAACGGTCCGGTTGATTTGAATTCGTCTGCCGGCCGCAGCCAATCATCAGAACGCTGATAATGAGAACTGCGATCAGTCGCTTCACTTTCGACTCTTCTTCTGTCGCTCTGGCGAAAATCTTTCCCTTGATAAGGCCCACTTCAAAACGGGCGGCGTTACGAGAGTGGTTACAACCACCATAAAAACTATGGCCCCGAACGTGGCGGAGCCGATAACCGGTTCGTTTAGTCCATGAATGTTAGGAAGTGTAAGCCCAGTACCGATTCCGGCAAAAATCAAACCAACTTCACCTCTCGGAATCATTCCCAAACCAACTACCAGCCGATTTAATCCGCGTTCCGCTACGGCTAACGAACAAACCTGCTTACCGATAATCGCCACGAGTGTCAAAACAACGGCAAAGCCTATTATGTCCACTCGTGCAAATGCGCGGAGATCGACACGCAATCCCATCAACACAAAGAAAATTGGAACAAGTACGGTACTCAGCGGGCGTAGCAATTGCTCGAGAGACGTTTCACCGCTCCTGGTAAACGGTTCGAAGTGCACTTCATCGAGAACCAGGCCGGCGGCGAAGGCGCCGACGATCGGCGCAAGTTCGACAACGGCTGCCAGCCACGCGAGCGTAAAGCAGAAAACGATTGAAAACGCGAGAAGCATTCCACTTGTTTTGAAGCGGCCAGCGCCTTTGAAGAAAGGGGGCATAATGAAATGGCCTAAGAGTATGGCGGCAACCAGAAACGCAAAGGCTTTGGCGGCGATGATGGCGACGTTTGACAAAGAAACTGGCACACCCGTCGCGGCAGCTTGAATCGCTCCGGATACCACCGCAAGAATCAACAATCCCATAACATCATCAATAACCGCCGCGCCGAGAATAATCCTCGATTCACGCATCTTCACCTTTCCCAGATCCCGAAGGACGCGAGCGGTGATGCCCACACTCGTTGCGCAAAGAGTGGCGCCTACAAAGATGTGCGCAAGGTTCGATTCGTCCGGCAGGAAATAACGTGCGACGACCCATCCCAGGAAGAATGGCGCGATCACGCCGGCGGTAGCCACCAGTAGAGAAGACCACCCCACCTCCTTCATCTCTTTCAGATTCGTTTCAAGCCCGACTTCAAACAACAGAATAATGACCCCGATCTGAGCAAGGGCCGCTATTACTGAGTCCGTTTTGAGCGCGTCGATTGCTTTAAATCCGACGAGCGACAAACTGCCGATGAGCATCCCTGCGACGAGCTCGCCCAGCACCGCGGGCTGCCGTACTCGTTCGAATATCTCACCGCCCACTTTGCCGATAAGCAAAACGAAGGCGATGCCTAACAACACGAAGGGATTTAGTTCGTTGTGCCCATTAGACTTTGAGTCGGAAAACACGGGGAAGGAGCAAAGAAGAATGATTGCGATCGACGATATGAACCTTCCGACACTCCCTGTCCTTAACAACACGTCCTTTTTCTTCCGTTGCGTCTGCAAACGTACGACAGGGGCTGAACTTCATCAGCTCAGCCCCTCGAAGCGAAACAAACCTCAAGCGTTGCTTCGGCTATTCATCACTTCATGACCTTCGGATCTACCGGCGCTATCGGACTGCCCGGTGGAGCATCAGGATCTGCCACAGCCTGACCAGTCAACCCGTGAGTCTTGACCTCGTGAGCTGTATGTCTTTGTTGGGCCATGACGCTATGACGCCGGCCGTACAGGAAGTAGATCGCGAAACCGACCAACAACCAGATAATCAAGCGGTACCAGTTTTCGGCAGGCAGCGAAAACATCAACAATAAACAAGTTAGTATGCCGAGTATCGGGATGAGCGGTACAAACGGAGCGCGGAACGGTCGCTTCGCATCTGGATTTGTTCTACGCATAACCAATACAGCGGCGCATACGATCACAAATGCGAAAAGAGTTCCGATGCTCGTCATTTCGGCCAGGATGCTGAGCGGAATGAACCCGGCCATCGAGGCCACAAACAATCCCGTCAGAATCGTTGACTTCCATGGTGTCCTGAACTTGGGATGTATGTCGCCGAAGAAGCCTTTTGGCACCAGGCCATCGCGTGCAAGCGCCAGCATGACGCGCGGTTGACTTAACATCATGACCAGCAAGACTGATGTGATTCCCGTCATCGCGCCCGCAGCGACGAGGTATTGCATCCAGGTCAGGCCAGCGCGTCTGAACGCATCCACAACGGGCGCATCGATGTTGATGTCCTTATACGGGACCATGCCAGTTAAGACGGCCGAGACGGCGATATAGAGAATGGTGCAAATAATCAGTGAGGCGATTATGCCGGTGGGAACGTCCTTCGCCGGGTTCTTTGCTTCTTCTGAGTGGACTGAAACCGAATCGAAGCCAATGTAAGCGAAGAATATGATCGCGGCGCCTGCAAACATACCGATCGGTTCCCCACCCGGTGCCGCCCTCCCCAGGATTGTATTGCCGAAGAAGCTAACGCCCGTATAGCCGTAAGGCGCAAACGGATGCCAGTTGTCGGGATTGATAAGGAAAACTCCAATTCCGATAACCATCAAAACGATGACTAATTTCACCGCCACCATTACAGCGTTGAAGGTGGCGCTCTCCTTAATTCCTTTTACCAGAACGACGGTTAAGATAAACGTTATTAGGATCGCCGGTAGATCGAAGTAGGATCCGGTCGAAACAAATCCGGTGTGAGGACATCCAGTACCAACGTTCAGGCAGTAATTGAACGGTGCAGTGTGAAATGCTTGCGGCAGCTTAGCCGGAATTAATGGAATGGCCTCGTGAAAGATTGGTATAAACTCCTGGAAGTGAGCAGACCATCCGTGAGCAACGGTTGCAGAGCCGACCGCGTACTCCAGCACCAAGTCCCATCCGATGATCCAGGCAAACAGTTCGCCCAGCGTCGCATACGCATAGGTGTAGGCCGAACCTGCAACCGGCACCATTGAGGCAAACTCCGCGTAACACAACGCAGCGAAAACACAGGCGAAGCCGGCAAGCACGAACGAAAGCATGAGAGCAGGACCGGTTCGGTCGTGGGCCGCAACACCTGTAAGAATAAAGATTCCCGTGCCGATGATGGCTCCGACGCCCAGTGCTGTTAATTGAGTCGGTCCAAGGATGCGGCGGAGGCGGTGCTCGCCGTGCATTTCTTCAAGCAGCAGGCTGAGCGGTTTCGTTGCGAATAGATTGCTAGCCATTCATTTTCCTCAACAGTTTTAGTAGTACAGGCGCGTTGCCTGCCGATTTTCGAAAGTGAGCTCTTAATCTTCAGCCAGAGCGGCGGTCCTTGCATCCATTGGTTCACCGAGCTTCCGCCAAATGAAGTAAACAGGAATCCCTGTGAGCACGATGATTAGACCCGGCCACGTCGTTGCTGTTTGGTACAGGAATAATATCACCAGAATGATCGTAGCCCCGATCATGTAAAGAATAGGAATTATCGGATAACCAAAAGCTCTGTACGGTCGCTCTGCGTCGGGGCGCGTCTGTCGCAAGCGGAAGATGCCGGCAATAGTCAGGATATAGAAGATAAGAGCGGCTGAGATGACATAGTCCAGAAGATTTCCATAAAGGTTTCCATACCCTGTGATGCTTCCAAAGGCGTCGCGTTTGATGGTTCGTGGCAGAATCAGAACTGCTGCCCAAATCCCCTGCACGACCAGCCCCCAGAGCGGAACATGCTTGTCGTTCAATTTTCCTACCGCTTTGAAGAATAGACCATCGCGCGCCATCGCGTAATACGCGCGAGCACCGGCGAGGATCAGACCATTGTTACAACCAAAGGTGGAGATCATGATTCCGATCGCCATGATCAACGCACCCTTTCCGGAGAAGATTGCGTTCACTGTATCAGTAGCGACGCGATCTGCACCCTGGATGCGCTCGAATGGAAGCGTAACGAGATAAGCGACGTTCGCCAGCAAGTACAAGGTGATGACGAGTCCTGTTCCAAACGCGAGCGACAATGGAATATTGCGTCTCGGCTCTTTTACTTCACCAGCGGTAAACGTAATGTTGTTCCACGCGTCTGCGGAAAACAATGAACCGGTTTGGGCCACGCAGATACCGACAAATAGTCCGAAGGCTGCCGCCGCTGTTAGACCACCACCAAAGTCATCCAGATTTCCGCGGACGGTCCAGAGATCCCCGAAGTTTGACTGCACGGCAGCAGAGTTCCGACCAATTAGTATGCCGAGCAGGATCAAGCCGAGCAGCGCGCCAATCTTGGTTATAGTGAAAGTATTCTGTACGAGTTTTCCCAGGCGCAGACCGCGCGTATTCATGAACGTCAACAACAGAATCAGCAACAGTCCGACAACCTGGGCGGTTGAGAGTGAGATCGCGTAATTACTGCTGACAGCGATCGGACTAATGATGTATTTGTTCTCGCTCACCGAAGGGATAAGTACGCCGAGATAGCGTGCGAAACCTACAGCGACGGCTGCGATGGTTCCCGTTTGAATTACCAGGAACAATGTCCATCCGTAGAGAAATCCCCACAATGGCGAAAACGCTTCACGCAGATAAATATATTGACCGCCGGCCTTAGGCATCATCGCAGCAAGTTCGCCGTACGAAAGCGCCGCCATCAGCGTCAGCACACCTGTGACGATCCAGACCACGAGCAACCAACCGGGAGCTCCGACCTGTTTAGCAATCCCACCCGAAACAATAAAAATGCCGGACCCTATCATTGATCCGGCAACAATCATTGTTGAGTCGAGTAAGCCGAGACCACGAATAAAGCCTGTGTGTGTTACTCGTGCGTCCACAACCGCATCGGCCATAGTTTTCTCCGGGCTCCTAATTTTTGCCTATGAGAACGGGTTGTCTACTTGCTGTCTAAACGCGAGTGAATTAACGTACCACAGCCGCCACGCTGGGAGCGGGTAAAACCTTGAAACGAGCGGTTGGCGCATTATACCGATTTCGCCTGATCTGTCCAGAAAATCGGCAGACCCGCATGAGTAAATCACAGCCTGTTCAGCCTACAACGAACCCTCAGCTGGGAGATATGAGTGTCGAGGAGTTTCGGCGCTTTGGTCACGAGTTGATCGATTGGATCGCGGAGTATTTCGAGCATATCGAGAACCTTCCGGTGCTCTCTCAGATCCAACCCGGAGATCTCAAAGCGCAGCTTCCCAATTCACCGCCTCAACAAGGGGAGGGGATGGAGAAGATTATCGCCGACCTCGATAAGCTAATTGTTCCCGCGTTGACGCATTGGTGCCATCCAGCATTCTACGCATATTTCGCAACCTCAACTTCAGGTCCCGGCATACTTGGCGAACTTCTTACCGCGGCGTTCGATAACAAGGCCATGCTTTGGCGCACTTCTCCTGCGTCCACCGAATTAGAAGACGTAGCACTTGATTGGTTACGTCAAATGATGGGGCTGGATGAAGGAATGTCAGGCATCATTTACGACACTGCATCTGTCTCGAGCATGCACGCAATTGCTGCTGCGCGTGAAGGCGTTGAGAAGAAAGTACGTGAAGAAGGCATGAGTGGTCGTCCTGATCTGCCACTCCTGCGTGTCTACGTTTCGGAACAAGCGCATTCTTCGATCGAAAAAGGTGTCATTACTCTCGGGTTGGGCCAGCGAGGTCTGCGAAAGATCGCCACCGATTCGGATTTTCGTATGGACGCAAATGCGCTCGCTGCCGCGATCGAGGAAGATAAACGCGATGGTTTCATTCCGTTTTGTGTCGTCGCAACCGTCGGAACAACGTCAACGTCGAGCATAGATCCTGTTCCGGATATTGTACCGATTTGCGAACGACATGCGATGTGGCTACACGTAGACGCTGCTTATGCTGGATCAGCTGCCGTAGTTCCGGAGTTGCGCCACATTCTTTCCGGCTGTGATCGCGCGGATTCGCTGGTCGTGAATCCGCACAAATGGTTGTTCACGCCTTTCGATCTATCTGTTCTTTATTGCCGGCACATGGATCTTTTGCGAAGGGCCTTTTCGCTTGTGCCGGAGTATTTGCGCACGCCTGAACAGGAAAAAGTTCGCAATGGTTCCGACTATGGCATCCAACTCGGAAGAAGATTTCGCGCACTGAAACTCTGGATGGTCATCCGTTACTTCGGGCAAGAAGGGTTAGCGGCACGGATTCGAGAACATTGTCGACTCGCAAAGTTGTTTGCTTCATGGATTGAAGAGTCACCGGATTGGGAACTTTTGGCACCGGTTCCGCTGGCCTTAGTTTGTTTCCGTGCTTGCCCGACACGCGGACCTGAGATTGAGTCTGAACGCGATCACTGGCTGGATGTACTTAATGAGACGATCATGCACGCAGTGAACAAGACCGGAAAAGCACTTCTCTCCCACACCAAGCTAAATAACAAGCTGACACTTCGCCTTTCCATCGGCAACATTCGCACTACCGAACGACACGTACGAGAGGTTTGGGATCTGCTGAACGAACAGCTCCGAATTATATCCGATACGCTTTAGCTTGTCGTGATGTGCGTGAGATTCAACTTTCGATTTCAATCATCTCGTTGAACTTAAGGAACGTCGACGACAAGCTAATAAAGCGTATCGGACAAAACTGGAGGTCATCATGAAAATATTCAGCACAACTGCGTTCCTCGTCGCACTGTTACTTGCGTCTGCTGTCGCAGGACGATCGCAGACAACGTCGGCAGACGCAAAGCATTTCAACAAAGACGGAGTGCTGTTCGACTATCTTCCCAGTTGGACACTGCAGGACGATAGCAACTCCGACGCGCAACAGCTTACGTTGGCGAGAGCCGATAGTGATGTGCAGATCCGGGTCTTTGCGCATCGCGGAAGAATCACTGAGGAGAAAATGCCGCAGGCGCGCAAAGCATTCATTGATACTTATATCGATGCGACGATGAAGCAGTTTATCCAAATGGGTGCGAAGCCAGAGCAGTCCCCGGATTCCACGGATATAGGAACCTCGAAAGCGGAAGGTGTGAACATAAAAGCAAGCCTTGGGGGAGAAACTGGTGCAGCGAAGATCTATTGGGCCCTGATCGGGCAGCGCGTAGTGGTTCTAACTTACTTCGGACCGGACAAAGATCTTAAGAAACAGACCGCCGCTTGGGACCTGCTTCGTGGCACTTTGCAGATTGAAGAAAAGAAACCCTCTCCGAAGCCATCGCCAAGTCCTAAGTAACCAATCCCAGGAGGAAGTAGCGGGTGGCTGCCAAGTTATAATTCAAGCTGCTGCGCAAGATTTCAGGTTGGGAAGGGTGGCTTGCAGACTGAAGCTCGTGCCCGCGCCGATCCAACTACAGAACGGGAGCGAAGCGACCGATTGAACTAACATGGCGATTCCGTCAGTTGAAATCGGTCGCTTCGCTCCCGTTCTGTAGTTGAGTGTTTTCTCGAATCCGGATAAAGCACATTGAGCGGGGGCAAGCCACCCTTCCCAACCTGAAATCTTATGCAGCTTGAACTGTCTACTTAATGTTGAATGGACCTGAACCTGACTTCATGCCACTGCGGAGCACTTATTTAACAGTCTCGAACGTATCGTGAGCTTTAGCCTTTCCGAACGCGGCAAGCTTAGCCCGAACTTTTTCTTAGGAGCTTCATCATGTGGCGATTGACCCTGCTGATAGCACTGATTCCTGCGCTAACCAACGCTGCGTTTGCACAGCCGCGGCGGTTGATGACGCCGGCAGACACTCTCACACTTGCCAACGTCTCCGACGCCCAAATCGCGCCAAACGGACAATGGGTCGTCTACTCAATCACATCAGTTCAAGATGACAAGACGATCAGCACTCTTTGGCTTGCCCGTCCAGGTTCCGACTCCACGTTTGCTGTTCAGCCAACAGCACAACCTACACCACGCCGCCCTCTTCCGTTTCCCGAATGGCAGGAAATTAAGGCGATGCCAACGCCACTTTTGCCGCCCGGATGGAACGCCTCAAGTCCGCGGTGGTCACCTGACAGCAACACGATTGCTTTTCTTTCAAATCACGACGGCAGCTCTGGTCTTTGGATCGCAAACGTCGCCCGTAAAGAACCGCGCTTCATTGCCGCTATTCAATCAACGAACTTCTTCATCACCTACGACGGTGAGTCATTCGACTGGTCACCTGATTCAAAAAAGCTCGCTTTCATTTCAGCGACACCCGAGTCAGTTGACGCATCGAGTACACGACGCCGCGGCGGAGACGACCCAATCGTTATCGACCGAGTTCAGTACAAGTCGCGCACCTCCTTGTCTGATAACAAGCGGACGCACGTCTGGATTGTCGATGTCGACAGGCCAGAGCCACGACAACTGACAGCAGGCATGTTTTACGATCATGCCGTCAGCTTTAGTCCTCGAGGCGATGAAATCGCCTTCATTTCAAATCACGAACCCGATCCTGATTCGAGTAACAACTCAGACATCTTCGCTGTCGATCTGAGCGGGCAGGTAAGGCAACTGACACAAACCAAAGGTTGCGAATACGACCCCGTCTGGTCTCCTGATGGAAAGTGGATCGCGTACACAGCGACCAAGAGAGACGTAACAACAATCGACAGCGTTGCTGAGGATTCGCACTTATGGGTGATCGCTGCTGCCGGAGGTGCCGGCCGAGACCTTACCAGCGATCAAGATCGGCGCGTTCGTAGTCCGGAGTGGGGGGCTGACAGTCGATCAATTTACTTCCTCGCGGGTGATCGGGGTTACTCAACGATCTTCCGAGCACCAGTTGATGGCGGCCGCGTAAGCCGGTTCTCGCTTTTCATTCTGGAAGGTGAATTAGGTGGTGTGTTTGATATCGCCGACTCGAAGTTCAGCACCGAGTCGAACTCGGCTATCAGCCTCGCTCCTCCATTTCAGATCAGCAGTTTTAGTTTCGCAAAGCAGGCGCGTACAGTTATGCGCGGTACTTCATCGTTCAGAAGTGTTCCTTTGGTTTTCACAGTTTCAACCGCGGCGCGCCCTGCTGAGATTTGGCTCGGAGTAAACAGCGACACGCCGCTTCAGCGAATAAGCGCACACAACGATTCGTTGATCCGGTCGCTGCGTTTTTCTGCGCCTGAGGAGATCAGCTTCCCAAGCTTTGATGGAACACCGATTCAGGGCTGGTTATTGAGACCGGCGAGTTTTAGAGACGACCGAAAGTATCCTCTTATCTTGAGCATCCACGGTGGACCGCACGGAATGTTTGGATGGTCTTTTAATCCCACGTTTCAGGTTTATGCGGCTCGTGGTTACGCAGTTTTGTATCTGAATCCTCGTGGCTCGAGCGGCTATGGCCAGAAGTTCTCAGATGGCACCATCAATGAATGGGGCGGTGGTGATTATCGCGACTTGATGTTGGGAGTCGACGAGGTTTTGCGGCGGAATTCCTGGATTGATGCTAATCGGCTGGGTGTAACAGGTGGCAGTTACGGAGGGTTCATGACGAACTGGGTCATTACCCAGACGCCGCGTTTCAGGGCGGCCGTTTCCGTCGCAAGTGTGAGCAATCTCATCAGTTTCTATTCGACCTCGCTGTATCAAGATCTGATTCACGCGGAGTTTAATGGCTATCCGTGGGACAACTATGAACTACTCTGGCAATGGTCGCCGCTTCGTTATGTGCGACAGGTCCAGACGCCAGCACTCTTCATCCACGGCGAAAATGATAACGACGTGCACATTACGCAAGCCGAAGAGATGTATATGGCATTGAAGCGGCGCGGTGTTGAGACAGTGTTTGTTCGTTATCCACGTGAGGGACACGGCTTTCGAGAACCGAATCATCGGCTTGACGCGCTCGAACGAACGATCGCCTGGTTCGACAAGTACTTGAAGTAGGATCCCCGTGAAGGCTGAGCAGAACAAACGGTTGAAGCGCGAATACAAGGATTCCTCACGTCCGCTCGGTGTGTTTTTGATCCGAAACGCAACCAACAACAAAGTGTTCCTTGCTAGTGGTCTCGATTTGAACGGAACAATAAATCGGCATCGCTACCAGCTCTCGCACGGGTCTCACTTTAATCAACAGTTGCAGGCAGACTGGAATGATCTGGGTACTGACAAGTTTGAGTTTGAGATTGTCGAACAATTGGAGCCACAGCGCGATTCATCGTTTGATTCAAGAAAAGAGCTGGAGTTTATGGAGAGGATGTGGCTGGAGCGACTCAGGCCGTTTGGCGAGCATGGCTACAACCAACCGAGGTTGAGTCGCAGCCAAAAACTGCGGCGAATTGCAGGAAAATCCACAGATTAGACCCACCATACAGATTAGAACTTATTCCGTTAAGTTGACGCTTTTGGGCGAACGGCCCAAATTGCAACTTAACTGCATAAACCTAATCTGTGTAATCCGTGTAATCTGTGGATAGTCCGTTGGTATGAAAAAGGAACCACGACCCATTCGCAGAACCTTTAAGCGGGCATTGCAGCTCCGCTGCCCGGCCTGCGGTGAGTCGTCAATCGTTCAGAAGCCGTTTCACGTCAAGCATCATTGCACGCACTGCCGCGCGCTGTTTAAACGTGAGGAGGGGTTCTTCGTTGGCGCGATTCTAATGAACGTGGTAACCAGCGAGTTGATAATTCTTTTCGTCTGCTTTATAGCCCTGCTGTTATTCGGCGCCAAGTACGATAGCGTCCTGTGGGTATTATTCGTCGTAGCCCTGCTGTTTCCCCTGGCGTTCTTTCACCACAGCTGGAGTTTCTGGTTAGCCTTTGATTATCTGGTTGAGTCGCTTGAGAAATACGAAAGGTAGATAACTGGCGACGCCGATATTGGAGTGCGTTTGTCCGACTATCGAGCGAGTTTTGAAGTTTTCTTCACGATCATGTTCGCTTAACCAGCCACTCTGGGTTATACTACCGTAGCTCGCCCGACGCTTACACCAAGCGCCAGCTCATCAGCACAGCACTAAGAGTCGTGAAAAACTCGGAACGCTAAAGGCGAGTCAGGTTTTTGTAAGGTCGTTCTGATTGTTCGACCTAAATATTTTGGTTACAGCCGCGAACTGGCCATCGGCCACGATACCAACGCTCCGGGTTTTGATATCCAAGCGCACCGCGAGTCTGTAGTGGGTTTGAGCAGCGAGGTTCTAGATAGCGAAAAGCTGTTTTTGGAATCAGCCGCTCCCTTTTTACAGGCAAGGAATAAGCGGCTAGTCAGGTTATCTGTTGAAAGAAAGAGATACTTCTCCTGTGATGGAGCTTTCGGCTCCATTCGCAGCGAGGATTGCGCCTACCTACAGCTGTAGTCGTACACAAATCCACACCCCGCCCGCTGTGATTGGCTCTTACGCTGGTCACGCCTTGGGCGAAATTCCAACCGATTCAGTAGTGAGCCGCGTTACGGCCCGTATGCATTGCCTTGTGCTCACATTAGACACAGGGTTGTCGGGCCATGTCGCGCCCAGCTGAATATATTGGTTCAAAAGAAAGACAAGTTAAGAAATGGCAAAACAATTGATAGTGAGCGTCAACGGACGCGAAAAGAAGATAGCGATTATCGAAGACGATAAAGTCGCTGAGTTTTACATCGAAAGAGGAGAACAACATCAAGGAATCGTCGGCAATATCTACAAAGGTCGCGTGATGCGTGTGTTGCCGGGGATGCAGTCAGCGTTCGTAGACATTGGACTTGAGCGCGATGCATTCCTTTATGTCTCTGACTTCTTCGACGAGGAAGAGGAGTTTGAAAGAATCGTTATCGACAAGTCGAAGAAGGGGACTCCTGAACCCGAACACGCTGCAGCAGAACAGATTGCTCTTGACCGTGTCGAACGAGAACAAATGATAGAAGCGACGCATGACCGCGTCGAGCCACTCCAGGAGGAAGAGCCCGTACCTCTGGTCGAGACGACGGAGAGTACCGACGGCGGTCGACGTCGTGGTCGAAGAGGTCGTCGGCGGTCACGCTGGGAGAAAGTGGATGAAGCAGCGGGAGCTCAGTCGGCACCACCCAAGACCTTTGAGGTTCCCGATACTCCATTTGTCTCTGGCCATCCCTCAATCGAAAGAATAGTTGATGAGGAAGAAACCGCCGCAAATGGAGAGATGTTCAAGGATGCGCGGTTGCAGGAAAGACTGTTGGATCAGATCCATGCAGTCGAATTCAATCTGGAAGACGACTTCCGCAGTGCCGAAGTTGGCTCTTTGCTTTCCTCCGGCGCCCTGGGCGATCCGTCCTTTCAACGAGTTGACGACGGTAGCGATCTTTTCGGTGACCGGAGCAATGCGGAACTAGAGCGACCAAAGCCGGAAGAAGCTCGCCTACAAACGTTTATCGATGACCTTCCGAATAATACCCTGCGTCAAGGCAGTTTCGAACGGATTAGTGACGAAGAGGAAGAGCTAACGGAAGCGCCGTTGCAGCCGTCACGCAAAGCCCGAAAGACGTCCAGCTCCGATAGCAAGAAACGTAGTTCACCAGCCGCAAGCAAGACTGGCGGCAAGCGGAAAACATCAACGAAGCGTTCGTCCAGGAAACGTACCGCCACGACACCCGAGATCGAGACGTCGGTGGAAAGCATAGATCGTTCTGAATCCTATAATGATTCAGAGGCGCGTCTGTTTGATAGCTCTTCTCGTGCTGAATTTACTACAAGGCGCGGCGGCAGACGGCGACGTCGGCCCAGTAAGAACAAACAGAATGTCGTTCCCGCGGAAACTGAACCGAGGGAGCCGGAGAGCGGAAACGGAAACTCGGAGCAAATCGTGGAAGTGCAGATGGAAAGTTCGCCGGCACCTGCGACCTCGGAGGTGTCGCAACGGGCACGTCAGAATTCCCGCGGTTTTAGGGGCCAATCGCGCAGAGACAGGCATCAACCGGCGATTACTGATCTGCTTAGCGAGGGACAGGAGATCCTCGTACAGATAGCCAAAGAGCCGATTGCGAAAAAGGGTGCCAGAATAACTTCACACATCGCGCTTCCCGGACGCTTCCTTGTTTACATGCCTACAGTCGAACACGTCGGAGTATCACGAAAGATCGAATCGGATAATGAGCGGCACCGCTTGCGAAAGTTGATTCAAATGATACGGGCCGAAGAAGACGTGCCATCAGGTGGTTTCATCGTTCGCACAGCCGGCGTAGGTATCAATGAGCGAGAACTACGCGACGACGTACGCTACCTTGTACGCACCTGGCTTGATATTCGAAGCAACGCTGAGAAGGCAAAAGCGCCGGCCCTGGTCCATCGAGATCTCGATCTGGTGCAGCGACTGCTGCGCGACCAGTTGTCGGACGACTTCGAATCCATTCGAGTTGATTCAGAAGATGAGTATCAGCGGATTGTGGAGTTCATTAATCGTATCCAGCCCAGACTCGTGAAGCGAGTTAAGCTCTACACGAGAGAGCAGCCAATCCTCGAGGCGTTTGCAGTGCAATCGGAAATCGACAAGGCGATTAAGCCTCGTGTGTGGTTGAAGTCGGGAGGTTATCTGGTAATCAATCAAACGGAAGCTCTGGTTGCAATCGACGTCAACACAGGAAAGTTCGTCGGCCGCGGCGGCGGTCGTTTAGAAGACACGATCACGCGTACGAATCTTGAAGCGGTCGAGGAAATTGTCAGGCAGATTCGTTTGCGAGACCTCGGCGGTATCATCGTCCTCGACTTGATTGATATGGAAGAGAGACGCAATCGGCAGAAGGTGATGCAAGCCCTTCAAGACGCTTTACGCAACGACAAGTCACCAACCAAGGTTCTATCGTTCAACGACTTCGGTTTGGTGATCATGACCCGCAAACGCGTCAAACAGTCGTTGGAGCGCACGCTCTGTTCGCCATGCCAATATTGCCAGGGAGCAGGACTGATCAAGTCGCCGCAAACGATCTGTTACGAGTTGCTGGAAGAGGCACGACGTTTGGCGAAATCGATGAACGGCGACGCTGACAACAAACAAGTAACACTTCGAATAAATCCGGACGTCGCGAAAACGTTACGAACCAGCGAGCGAGACGTGCTTACGGAGATTGAAGATTATTTAGGGCCAATAGATATAACGAGCGATCCAACTATCCATCAGGAACAGTTTGATTTCGCGTTCATCTGATGGGAGAAGCAGATCCATCGGTTTCCACAGATTACACAGATTTCTATTTCGGATTTCGGAATGCGGATTTCTGATTTTCTCTTCCGCGAGGTACGGCTCCGCTTTGAACGGTTCTGGTAAGCCGGAACGTTAATGAAACCAAATCAGAAATCCGCATTCCGAAATCCGAAATAGAAATCTGTGTAATCTGTGGAAATCGGTGACTCTGTTTTGGGTTAGGAATGGGTAAGTTCAGTAATTTCTGGAAGACTCTGCTGGCCGGTGGTGCGGGTGTGGCCGCGCTCGCCGCAGTGAATGCTGCGATTCAGCGCAGCGTGGTAGAGCCGGACGATAGCGCACTTGGTGGTGCGGCTCGCTTCTTTGTGTGGAAGCATGGCCGGATCTTCTACAAAGAATCGGGCCTGCAGAAGCCAGGCTTGCCTATTGTATTCGTGCATGGAATCGGCGCCGGATCTTCCAGTTTCATGTGGCGGAAGAATTTCGACGTCCTGGCTCAAACCTTTCGCGTATACGCCCTGGATCTTCTCGGTTTTGGTTTTTCCGATAAACCAGCCGGCGCGCCCTATTCAGCTAATCTTTATGTGGAATTGCTTTCCGATTTCATCAGAGATATCGGAGGGCGTGCGAACATCGTCGCAAGTTCGCTGGGCGCGGCTTACGCAGTGCGTGTAGCTGACGAACATCCTGAGCTTGTCAACGCAATGATCCTCAACGCGCCGGCTGGTTACAGCACACTAAATACACGGCCGGGGATGACGGGCGCGGCATTCTATGGATTATTGCAATCGCCCGTGCTCGGAACATCTTTCTACAATGTCATGGCTAGCGAACGTAGTATTCGCGACTACGCTACCAGGACACTCTTTTACGACTACCGGAGAGTAACCGATCGACTCGTTTCACATCTGTATGCGACGAGTCATCAACCAGGTGCTCAATACGCAATTGCTGCGTTTCTGTCGGGCTACTTGAATACTGATATGGCCCCGGTGTTTGCGCGACTGGAACAACCGGTCGTGCTGGTTTGGGGAAAACAGGATGTGAGTGTCCCGGTTTCAAAAGCCGTTGAGCTTCTGCAACTGAACCCCCATGCGCGTCTTGAGGTTTTCGACTTTTGCCGAATGATGCCAGAGCAGGAACATCCGGAGAAGTTTAATGCGCTGGTACTGGAATCATTCCGGGCCCGTGCCGTTGCCGCGTAACGGACTGGGGCAGGAGCAGCACGCAGGAGCAGGACTCAACTCACTTCCTGCTCCTGCTTACTGCCCCTGCTCCTGACTTGAATCTGTGTAATCTGTGGATATTCTTTTGGACTCGGTAGCGGAACTTCGCGAGTGACGTGTTTGTAGAGAATGTCTCTTTGTTGTGGGATGAAGCCTGCCTCGCTGATCAAATACCGCAGCATTGCCTCATCAGCGCGGTTGTGAGCACCGGCGGCTGACACCACGTTTTCTTCAATCATGATCGAGCCCATGTCATTCGCTCCAAACCTGAGCGCGACTTGCCCAAGACGTAGGCCCTGCGTCAGCCACGACGACTGGAAGTTATCGATATTGTCGAGGAACAGTCGTGAGACGGCAAGCATCTTCAAGTAATCCACGCCGGTAGGTTCATCTTTGATCTTCCGACCAAGCGCGGTGTTCTCTCTCTGAAATGTCCAGGCGATGAAAGCCGTAAACCCACCGGTCTCGTCTTGCAGGTCACGAATCCGCTGCAGATGCCGAACCCGATGCTCAATCTTGTCGCCAATACCAAACATCATCGTTGCTGTTGAGCGCAAACCTACACGATGAACGGCGCGCATGACTGCCAGCCATTCGTCTGTCGTACATTTTGTCGCGACGCGCTTGCGTACCTCATCGTCCAGAATTTCAGCGCCGCCGCCCGGCAGACTATAAAGGCCCGCGTCCTTCAGTCGCCCCATGATCGTTTCATAGTTGAGTTTTGAAATCAGGTGGATATTGTGAATCTCAGGCGGCGAGAAGCAGTGTAGTTGGAACGACGGGTACTTCGCCCGCAGATTGCGCAACAGATCTTCGTACCATTCAATGCCAAAGTCCGGATGAAGTCCGCCCTGCATCAGGACACCAGTTCCACCCAAAGCAATCGTCTCATCAATCTTCTGACAGATTTCGTCGAACGTGCGGACGTAAGTGTCCGGCGCACCTGGACGTCGATAGAACGCGCAAAAAGTACAGACGACGTTACAGACGTTCGTGTAGTTGACATTGCGGTCGATGATGTAAGTGACGATGTTGCCAGGATGTCTTTGGGCGCGTACTTTGTCTGCAGCTGCCCCAATCTCTGCGATGTCATACGACTCCAGTAACTGGGTGCATTCGTCCGCCGACATACGCTCGCCTGAAAGCACGCGTTTGAGAATCGCTTTGGTTTCTATCTGAGACATGTGAAATTGATTGGTCCAGCAAACAATAACAGAACAACTTAACTGGTTCTAGTCGTCTCTATCTGAAACGACTCATGCGACTTCAATCTCTGCGTCACCTGCGTTCCCCGCGTCTCGCGTGTTTCCTTTCAAGCCAAGTCCACCGGATAGACAGTGGACGCCGAGAATATTCACCGATGCCCTATCTCACTAAACGAAAACGAGTGGTCGGATGTTTTCAATCAGGCGATGTTTGGCAGCTAATTCGAAATAAAAATCCATGCCACGCCGCATTGTTGTGTCCACATTGAAGACGATATTCTCGGTTAAATATTTTGTTAGCTCCTCACGGCCCAGCGGTATTCGCCTCAAATAATCGTCAACGATCTCGTCGATTTTAGATGTTCCTTCGTCGCGGGCCTCCGGGAAACCTATTCCCCTTGCCTTTTCGGTCGCAGTGTCGCGAACTGCCCACATCGCAAACACAAATCCGAAATCTGTATACCCGCGCCAGAGTGCCGCCATGTCCCAGATATGAAGCCCGTTGCGAGAAAATGTCATTGCGGGGTCGCCGATTATCAAGGCCGCATCGTTATCAGCAAGCATTTGATCGAGATCAGGAACCGCATTTATCCAAACCGGTTCACTCTTCAGGAACTCTCTAAAAATAATCTTCACGAGTGTCGCCGAAGTGCGTGATGACTCGTCCAACGCAACGCTTCGCACGTTGCTAAGCGTTGACTGCTTTGAGACGAGAACAACGCTACGCACTTCAGTTTTGGAGCCAACGCAAACATCGCAAATTAGTGAGATACCTGGGATGCGCTGGTATTCAATTATGGGAATGAGCGCGACCTCAACGGCGGAGTCACGAAGAAGTTCAGCGCATCGGCCGGGCACAGCGTCTACCAGCTTTACGCGGGTCCTTTTAGATCCCTGCAGAAAGCTCCAGATCAGCGGAGCCGAATTCAAATAGGTGGAAGCAGCGATTGTGAGTGGAGAAATTTCCGAACTGTTCGACGTGGTCACTCGTTACTCGTGATGAAATATTGTTGGTCGATGAAATGCTAATGGATAGTTCTGACACGTGCAACTCAAAGCAGATCCACCGATTTCCACAGATTACACAGATTTCTATTTCGGATTTCGGAATGCGGATTTCGGATTTGGTCTCATTAACGTTCCGCCTTAC
>DATBSH010000389.1:0-6167 GCA_036559885.1 Pyrinomonadaceae bacterium | reverse complement strand
GTTACCCACTAGGGAAATCAGGAGGCAGGAGCAGGAATCATTTGCCATATGACATTTGACATTTTTCATTTGTCATTTCAAAAACGTCGCCGACAGGGTCTCATCTCTAAATGACAAATGACCAATATCAAATGATAATTGATCAATGATTGCTGCTCCTGCCTGCTGCTCCTGCCTGCTGCTCCTGCCTGCTGCTCCTGCCTGCTGCTCCTGCCCCTGATTCTTGGAGTTTTAAGCGCTGGTTGGTAGGATTCTCCAGCTGATGAAACGCTGCCCACAATGCGATTCGCTGTTTCCCGACGAAGAGAACTTTTGCGAGATCGACGGAACGGTGCTGGTCGCAGAAGAGCAGCCGGACGTTTCTCGTAACGGATTAGTCGTGCCCCAACCAGCAACGGACCGCAGCGTTCTTGTGATTCTCGCAATCGGGGCCGTCATCCTCGGCCTGCTGCTGGTTTTCGGTTACTTAGTGCTCACGCGTCCACGCGAACCGCTTGATCAATCTGCTCGCAGTTCAAACGTTGCGCCACAACAGGTTCCCTCAACACCCTTACTAACCGTACACGTCGCAACTCCGACACCATCAGTAGAACCTTCACCGTCGCCGAGTGTTTCGCCGACACCTTCGCCTCAACCCACTACTACTCCTTTTCAATTGAGCTCGAGTCCGATTTCGACCAACGCGGCCTCAAAGGGTAAGAGTGGTCTGGTAAAGATTACGCTCGATAGTGGTGTAGTGATTGAGGCTGAGGAAGTGTGGCAAACCGGCGAAGGAATCTGGTATCGAAAAACCGGGGTGATATCGTTGATCGATCCGAAGCACATCAAAGCAATTGAACGACCGGCACAGCCCGTCGCAAGTCCGTCCGCCTCTCCATCACCGTGACAAGACTATCCGCAGATTACACAGATTGCGATTTCGGATTTCGGAATGCGGACTTCGGATTTCGTGTTGATGTGTGCGCAGTATGGCGAGCAACGTAGCCACACGAAATCCGAAATCCGCATTCCGAAATCCGAAATCCGAAATCGCCAGCCCTACTTTCCATACGCCAACTCGTCCATCATTTCTGCAAAGCGGCTCCAAGGAATTCGTTTACGTGTGTGACGTTTGCGGCCAAACCAAAAGAGTGACCCACTTCCCAGGATAAGTGTTCCTATTTTTTCCTGGTTTGCGTAGATCTCCAGATTAAGAGAGGAGCCTGCTTTGGTGAGCTGCTTAACACTCAGAGAAGCGCGGACGGAGTGCTTCTTTTTCGGTTTCTTTTTTGCCATCTGTATTCTCCGTCGGCCATAGAGTAACGTACTTGTGGTCCAACCCGACAGTTTACTGAATACCACCGGTTTCACACCGGTGGTACTTTACTTTTGGCCTAATAGGCAGAATGCCTGTAAGAGACCACCGACTTCATGTCGGTGGAGTATCAATGTTGGCCTAATCAGGTTGAAACTGATACTCGACCGACATGAAGTCGGTGGTCCCCGCAAACAGATGTGCGTTGGTTTGCAGGTTGAAGTTAAAGTACCACCGGTGTGAAACCGGTGGTATTTGATGTTGATGAAATGGGTTCAAGCTTATACTCGGACTCATCTTATTCAGTCCTTTTCTTTCACCATGAACAAATGTTTCAATAGCCGAGCTTCGTCCTTCAGCGCTGTGGCCCCGGGCACGATTGAAGACGAACTCGGGGCACATCATGTCTTTATCAAGCATTCGACGCTTTTCGCGGCATTTAGTCCACTACACGCAGCCCGGCTGGTTCCTGTTCGTCATTCTCATAACTGTATTAAGTGTCACTCCGGACGGTTCTGCCCTCACCCATAGACCAACCTATGGGATTACTCAAACGGGCAGCATCAAGGGCAAGGTCGTTGCTGACATACCTGAACAACAGAAAACGCTTAGTGGCGTCGCAGTTACGGTCACCGGCCAACCACTCGGAGATAAAACACTCGAAACTCTTAGCGACGAAGAAGGTGTTTATAGTTTCACTGGTCTGACTGCTGGTGATTACATTTTGTCGGTGAAGCTGCAGGGCTTTAACAAATACGAACAGAAGGTAAGCGTACAGATTGAAGCCACCGTCGAACTAAATATTTTGCTTCAGCCGGAAGCGATTACCGGAACAGTTACCGTAACCGATGACCAAAACGCCGACAGCAAAACGGAATCGACAGTGCCTGGCGTTATTACCACCGCAACTCTCCGCGACGCTCCGCTAATCGACCAGAGGTTTCAAGACGCGCTACCGTTGCTGCCAGGAGTGGTGCGCGGCCCAGACGGCACACTCAACATCAAAGGAACGCGGCCTACCCAAAGCGGCATTCTAGTATCGAGCTTGAACGTTACTGATCCTGTGACCGGCAGCCCGGCGATAGAGTTGCCGATCGAAGCGGTCGACACGATTCAAGTGTATTCGAATCCTTACTCTGCAGAGTTTGGGAAATTTACGGGCGCAGTGACGGCGATAGAAACTCGCTCAGGCAGCAATCGCTGGCGATACCTGCTGACTGGTGTGCTGCCGCGACCGCGCTTTCGTGACGGAAAATTTTTCGGTATTGGCGCTGTAACGCCTCGAGTGGCGGTCGGTGGACCAATAAAAAAAGACAAGCTCTTTTTCTTCCAAAGTCTCGAGTATCGCTTCATACGAACTGAGGTTCATAGTCTGGAGAATCTTCCCGAAACTGAGCGCGACATTCGCCGCGAGAGCTTCGATTCCTTTTCGCGTGTCGACTATGTAATCAATGCGATTCACCGCCTGACAGGAAGCTTCTCGCTGTTTCCGCAAAAGCTTGATTTCGCAAATCTGAATACCTTCAATCCTTCAAACACGACAGCGAACCTGCATCAACGTGGCTGGTTCATCGCCCTGAAGGAGCAGGCGGCATTTAAGTCTGGGGCGCTATTGCAATCCAGTCTGAGCGCTAAGCAATTTGATGCCGACGTCTTCGGCAACAGCACTGCACCTTATCAGATCACTCCTGATCGAAGATTTGGCGGATGGTGGGATCGTCAAAATCGTGCGAGCCGCCGTTACGAATGGCTGGAGGTCTTCAACTTTGCACCAATACAGTGGCTTGGTAGTCATGCATTGCAGATAGGTTTAGATCTTATCCACGCATCGTTTCATGGCAGCGACATCAGTAAACCGGTAACGATCATCCGTGCTGACGGAACGACGAGCCAGTTAATTGAATTCATCGGTGCAGGAGCATTGAATCAAAGCGAGAACGAATACTCGGTTTTTGTGCAGAATAAATGGTCACCGTCGACTCACCTCACTCTCGACCTGGGGTTGCGCTACGACCGAGACACAATCGGAAATCAGAATAACTTCGCGCCACGCATCGGCTTTGCATTCCTACCAACCGGATCAGAGCGCACTGTTG
Source organism: Pyrinomonadaceae bacterium (assembly GCA_036559885.1). GTDB lineage: Bacteria > Acidobacteriota > Blastocatellia > Pyrinomonadales > Pyrinomonadaceae > PSRF01. The sequence goes on along the minus strand of DATBSH010000389.1, from coordinate 2,777 downwards.
TACGAGGTGGAGTTGGGTTGTTCTTCGATAAGATTCCGCTCAATATCGGCGCGTTTGAACAGTATCAAGACCCCCAGGTGACGACCTTTAATCGCAACGGAATTACGATTGCCGATGGCCCACGTTTGTACGCCAACACCTCACCCAACGATCTGAATAATCCTTCAAGCGTCGCATGGAGTCTGCAGGTAGATCATGAGTTTATGCCACGACTGATGCTACGCGTCGGTTATGAAGAGCGGCACACGCGTGACGACTTCATCATTGAGCCTGCGAATCAGGGCGTGAATTCAGGACTGTTGCTTTTGGAAAACTCTGCCCGCTCGACTTATCGCGAATTCCAGGTAGTAGCGCGCACGCGTGTACAGGAAAAGCGCAATCTCTTCGTCGCTTACGTGAGGTCGGCCGCGCGCGGAGATCTCAACGACTTCCATACGTATTTTGGAAACATTCGCAATCCGGTGATTCGGGCCAATGAATCGGGACTACAGAACTTCGACACGACTAATCGATTGCTTGCCTGGGGCGATTTTGGTTTGCCGTGGGACTTGGTAGCGACTCCTGTGGTGGAGTGGCGCTGTGGTTTCCCTTTCTCACTGATCAACGAAGATCAGAATTTTGTTGGACCGCGCAACGAGGGTGGACGCTTTCCTCCACTGGTGACGTTTGACATTCTGGTAACAAAAGGCGTCACGATTCCCTTTCGGGGCAAGAAGTACAAAGGCAGGGTGGGCTTGTCTATCTTCAACATCACCAACCACTGGAACCCACGGGACGTGCAGAACAATATCAACAGCTCGCAGTTTGGAAGTTTCTTCAACAGCGCTGACAGGAGTTTCCGGACGAAGTTCGAGTTGGTGAAGTTTTAGAAGCAGATCCACAGACTGCAATTTCGGATTTCGGAATGCGGATTTCGGATTTCGTGTTGATTTGGGCGCAGCCCAGCGTGGTGAGCAACGTAGCCACACGAAATCCGAAATCCGCATTCCGAAATTGCAGTCTGTGTAATCTGTGGAAATCGGTGGATCTGCTTACTGGCTTTGCTGTTTAGGTGGAGACTTTTGCATATAGCTGCCACGCGCTCTCACCGCCAGCTCAGGCTGGTTGATGTGCACTTTGATTTCCCGTCGTTCACCACTCTGCACCGGCGTCTGCGGATAGTAGCCAAGGCTGTACTGGCGACGCAGCTCCTCCGCAATCTTCGAAAAGGCCTGGGCCAACTGTTGCGGGTCATTAGCCTGGAACAGCCGCGCGCCGCTCTTATCCGCTAGCTGATGGAGATAGTGATCAGCCTTTTCATAGTCGTCCCAGATCGAGCTCGGCAGCTGTACGCTTGGTCGCGGAGGACCGTAGACGACGTGTGAAGTTGTTTTACCCGGATAGGGCCAGTTATTTGTCGTTGTGGTCACAATGCTGACGTTGCTGCCTTGCATCGAGCGAAGGAAGTCGATCGTGTCGTACTGAATCGGATAGATGAGCGCATCCAACTCTTCTGCCTCACGAAGCGTGCTCTCATAAGTTGCCAGATAGCTTGAGGTATCGACGCCATCCGTGAAAAGCACGATCGCCTTTCGACCCTGTATTTTGTTCAACCGTTCATTAATGACCAGGTCAATCGCATCGTAGAGACGCGTTGACGTTCCACTCGTCGCGTATCGGTCAATGACTCCGGTGACAACCTTAAGGTCATTTGTAACTTCGGTCAGCAATAGGACTTGTTCATTGAAGGTGACAACGAGCACCCGATCTTGCGGCCGCAGTTGCTTGGCAAACGCGATTGCTGCTTCTTTGATTTCGGGGAGTTGGAAATGCGTCGAAGCCGAAGTGTCGAGCAGGAGGGCTACCGTGAAAGGTTTTTCGGTTGGCTCGAAATAGGCGATTCGCTGTTCGACTCCGTTCTCGAACACGCTGAAAGCTTCCTTCTTAAGGTCTGGAACAAAACGACCTTGACGATCCATTACGCTCACGGGAACCGTCACGAGATTCGTGTCGATCCTGACTACGTCGCCCTCACCCACTTCTTCAACAGCGGGTGAAAGGTCGGTCGGGGCTGCGCTGACAGAGGCACCCAGTGGCACGCCAGACAATGTAGGCGCTCGCAGATTTGAGCCGGAATTCGTCGCCGCTGCGGGAGGCAACAGCGAATCCATTTGCGGCACTTGTCCGGTGTTGACCTTGCGCGGCCGCGACGCTGTGTTAGCGGGAGCCGCGGTCTGCGTCGCCCTTTGAACGGATGGATTCTGGGTGTCGTCTTTTCTAAGGACGTAGGCGCCGTGCGGGCAGGCGGACGAAGTCTCATAGGAGACGATGATGTAGCCTTCAGGAATCGGGAGGCCTTGGCATACCTTCAGCAGTCCGCTTCGCGGTGTGGTGTTTTTAAGAGTGCCGCTTTGCGCTGGGTTGCGCTTTACTCTTCGACCATTATCCTGACCGAGAGTGTTTGCGGATAGAAAACAAAGGACAAGAAAGAAAGACGCGACCGAAGACCTCATAGTCGCCTCCTCACTGCTATTTTCCGAAGTGGCGGCATTATAGCGGCGGAGCCCGCGGGGACTCAAGGATTAAGGATGAGGGATGAAGGATGAGGGATGAGGGATGAAGGATGAGGGATGAAGGATGAGGGATGAAGGATGAACCAGGCGCTTGGAGGCACTGTTTTCATTCTTCAGCCTTCGGTTAGCGATGCGCCTTCTGCCTTCCGCCTTCATCCTTCATCCTTCATCCCTCATCCTTCATCCCTCGTCCTTCATCCTTCATCCCTCATCCCTCATCCCTCA
>DATBSH010000388.1:0-25108 GCA_036559885.1 Pyrinomonadaceae bacterium | reverse complement strand
TCCTGCTCAAAGCGCCGCAGTCGATCCTCGTCCTTCGAATAGATTGCCGGCCGTATTTTGATGGCCACGTCGCGATTCAGCCTCTCGTCGCGCGCGCTACACTTCTACCATCTCGCCCGCGCCAAGTTGCGAACGGATTTCGTAACGACCGAGTTTCGTTCCGGAGGAGGGAATGTTTAGCGCTCTGGCACACAGCGGAACGTGCCATTGAGAACGGTAGCTGCCGACGGATAAAGCGCCTCATTCTAGCGCTATTAATCTGGGCGCGCTAGAAAATCCGGGAGAGCCGATCTTTGAGATTCCAAAACCGAAGATTCAACACGGAACTTAGGTTCGGACGATTAAGAAACGCTTCGGCGGTCGAATGCCGGGACAGATTGCACAAATGTTGAGAAATTGGCGTCCCGTACGGGAATCGAACCCGTGTTGCCGCCGTGAAAGGGCGATGTCCTAGGCCACTAGACGAACGGGACGCATTATGGTGAGCAGTTCGAGGTTTACTGCAAGCTCGCTAAGTTACCGTACCAATTCGGAGACTGTCAAACGACGAAATTTACACGCCACGGATTTAATGTCCGATACGCTTTTAGAGGGTTTTGCAAATCGGATCACAGTGGAATGGAGTCAGTACCACCTCGCGGTAGCGGGTGGGTGCGAAGCGCGTATTCAGTACCTCGACGCGTCGGGATAGCAAATGGCCAACACTCAAGATCGCTACTTTCGACGCAATCTACATCTGCGGATAACCTCCACTTGAGCCTTGGCCATTCGCTATCCCAAAGCGTCGGGATACTGAATAGGGCTTCGCACCCACCCGCTACCGCGAGGTGGTACTGACTCCATTCCACTGCGATCCGAATTTTGCAAGAGCCTCTAAAGTGTATCGAACATGGTTTTCTGCTAGCCGGTTCCGCACTATAATGCTTAGCGGTTCGTCTCCTTGAACTCATCTGCTCATCCATTAGCCAGGAGAAAAGTAATGTCGAAACACCCGCGCCCGCTGCTTCGCTCTTTTGCAGTAGTTGCAGTCGTCTGTTTCTCGTTTGCTCTTACTAAAGCGCAACACGATACGACGGGTGGTTCGACCGCAGGTGGCGGCGCTCTAGGCGGACCAACAAAACCGGCGACCAAACCGGCGACCAAAACTCCCGCGCGCACTACGACGCCCACAACACGGAAACAGCCCTCAACACCTGCCGCGTCGACACGTCGCGTAGTCCCAAAAGCTCCAACTGCCGACTTCTACGTCAAGCAAGGCGATGAACAGTATGACGCGAAGAATTACAACGATGCGCTGCAGTCGTACTTGAAAGCGATTCAACTCAATCCATCTCTGGCAGACGCCAATTACCGCATCGGATGGATCTATAACGAGCAAGATCAATACGACCAGTCACTCAATTATTTGAATCGATCGTTACAGCTCAATTCGAACAACTCAGCGGCCCAGTCCGAGCGCGGATACGCGTACCGAAAGCTTAAGCGTTACTCAGAAGCTTTGGCGGCTTACCAACAAGCGCTCGCGATCAAACCCGACTATCCGGCAGTCCTTTATGACATGGGCTGGATTTATAATGAGCAGAAGAACTACGAGGATGCTATACCAGCGTTGAAGCAAGCTGTTCGTCTTAAACCCGACTACGCCGACGCCCACACAGAATTCGGGTATGCGCTGCACAAGATCGGTCGCCAAACAGAAGCAGTTGAAGAGTATAAAGAGGCGCTTCGCCTGAAGCCTGACCTGGCTTTGGCTCATTTTGGATTGGGAGATGTTTATTACAACACCAGGCAATATGCGCTGGCGGTCAATTCGTACAACGCAGGATTGAGGCTCGAGCCAAACAATGCAGATGGTCATTACAACGTCGCACTGTCGTACTACGAGTTGAATAATCGCAACGCAGCGTTAGAGCACTACAGGATTCTCCAACGACTCGATCCGGAGCGAGCGACGAAGCTCTTCAATGCCATCAACCGGTAAGCAGATCCACAGATTTCCACCGATTACACAGATTAGATCTTAGTCAGCTAAGTTGACTGTTTAGGCTCCATCGGCTGAGCCCAGTTGTTAGATCATCGAACTTAGCTGACTAAGATCTAATCTGTGTAATCGGTGGAAATCTGTGGATCTGCTTCCAACCCGCCATAACTTTTTCTCTTCTAAAGGTAATTCAGTTTAGGTCCCGCTCCCCAGCCCAAAAGAAAACCTAACTCCAATCCGACTGCGTTCGCAGCCATGTGGAGAACTGTCTTTCCCAAAAGACACTCTTGCGGAGGTAAACTATGCAACTCTCCGACGGGCCATGTTTCTCTTCTGTAAAGTCCAACTCAAAATACACCGAGTTTAAAGTCACGCTTCTAAACGACAACCCTCTTCTTGTTCGATTGAGCCGAGAATTAACGTATGTGTTCCGTGAATTCCGCTGGGCCATCACTGAACTACGAGAGAACCCCAAAAGGTTTGTCAGGCTCCTGCTGTTAAGAGTCTTTTCTGCGGTGAAGCAACAGCTGACGCCCGCGAACCTGCTAGGTCTTACTTCAGCTTGTTTTGTTATCGGCTCGCTGGTTGTGTTGGTAGTTGTATTAGACCGAACACGACAACCCAAAATACGGGAGGTATCACAAGATGATTCGACTGACCCGCCCATAATGCTGGTTCTGACGCCCGGTACTCGCGGCGAAACCACCATCTATCCACCCTCAATTGGTCGAGTCGGTCTTTCCAGGGGAAGAGGTGAAGGATCAGCACCGGAGCCAGCCCGCGCGACCGGCGGCGGATCAGGCGGGATGCAGGAACCAATTCCAGCACAGATTGGAAAGGTCGCACCGCCCTCACCCATTCCCGCGCCTATCCCAAAGGACGTATTGAAAGTTGCTCGTTCGCTTCCAGCTGCGGGCGTGGACATTGATCCGCTGCTTTGGAGCGACATCAAATTCCCCAGTTACGGCGACCCGCGTTCTCAGTCGTTCATTAAGTCGAATGGCCCAGGAGAAGATGGTGGAATGGGAACCAATAAAGGGTTCGGGGTCGGCGATGGACGTGGAAACGGTTATGGCCTTGGAAACAATGGCAACACAGGTGGCGGTGATCGAGGGATCGGCTACGGCACAAGCGGGGGTAGGGCCGGCGGTGTCGCCGGCCAAGACACGGTTGTGCGGCTCGGCGAGGTCGATCAAAAGGTACATCTTCTTTCCAAACCCGAGCCGCATTACACCGAGGAAGCGAGAAGAAGCTCAGTTACCGGGACTGTCGTATTGCAAGTGATCTTTTCGAGCACCGGCGAGATCACCCAGATACACGCTGTGCATACACTTCCTTTCGGATTAACGGAACGAGCGATAGCCGCCGCGCGTGAAATCAAATTCGTACCGGCAATGAAGGGTGGCCGCCCGGTGTCTGTTTACATGCAGCTCGAATACAACTTCAATTTGTACTGAGTCCGGTGGGCCACGCAAAATCTTTTTCGTGCATCAATGGGCGTAGCAAGCAAGCATTTGCTGTCTCCCACGTTCTAATCTCAGCGCGCTGGAACTGACGCTGAGAGTTTGGTTTCTAACCTTAGAAAGATTCAACGCTCCGCGTCAGAGTCAGACACGGCGCGCGCTCTACTCGTGTGACTAGGAGGACGTGATGACTAGTAATTCTCTTCTCAGATTCTCGATCCCTTTCACTATTGCCTCAATACTCGCCATCGCCTATTGCTTGATCCAAGTTAGTGAACTGACCGTAACCGCTCAAACGGAACAATCCGCGGGAGCCTTGATGGTTTTGACTCCCGACGGTAAGCAAAAGGCGCAATGTCCACTTAAGCACACCGATGTCAAAGCTGAGATCAGCGGCTTCCTTTCGCGGGTTGTCGTCACTCAGGATTTTGAAAACCCTTTCAAGGAAAAGATCGAAGCGGTATATGTGTTTCCACTTCCACAGAACGCGGCTGTTGACAACATGTCCATGCTCGTAGGAGACCGCGTCGTCCGGGGAAAGATTTTGCCGCGTGAGCAAGCACAAGCCGTTTATGAGGCGGCGAAGACGAGTGGCCAGGTGGCCAGTCTTCTCGATCAGGAGCGCCCCAACATCTTCACTCAATCCGTCGCGAACATTCTTCCTGGCGAGAAGGTGAAGATCACCATCAGCTATGTCGAAACTCTAAAATATGAAAACGGGGCATACGAGTTTGTGTTTCCAATGGTCGTTGCGCCACGTTATGTTCCCGGTGATTCTACTGGCGCCGGGGCCGGCTTCGCGCCTGATACAACGCAGGTGCCTGACGGTTCCCGTATTACCCCTCGTCCAGCTCCTCGCGGAATGCGTGCCGGTCATGATATCTCTCTGGACATAACGCTTGACGCAGGGCTGGCAATCGAGAACGTTGCATCGAAGACGCACGACGTTTCGATCGAACGGGCCGATGTTGCGCGTGCTCACGTGCGACTGAAGGACCAGGCGACAATCCCAAACAAGGACTTCATCCTTCGTTACGACGTTTCCGGCAAATCCATACAGGATGGTCTCCTAACACATCGACTTTCGAAGGGTGGCTTCTTCACGATGATCCTTCAGCCGCCGGAGCGTGTGACCGTCGAAGACATTACGCCTAAAGAGTTGATCTTTGTGCTGGACACTTCCGGCTCGATGAGTGGGTTTCCAATTGAGAAGGCAAAAGAAACTATGAAGCTCGCTCTGGATAACCTTTATCCAGCTGATACGTTCAATCTAATTACATTCTCTGGCGACACACACATACTCTTTGAGCAACCTGTGGCTGCGACGCCTGACAATCTTCAGAAAGCTCAAGCGTTCCTGACTTCGCGTTCTGGCGGAGGCGGAACAGAGATGATGACGGCAATTAAGGCAGCGCTTGACCCATCGGACAAACAGAACCACGTGCGGATCGTCTGTTTCATGACTGACGGTCTGGTTGGAAACGACATGGCGATTATCGATGAAGTTAAGAAGCATTCCAATGCGCGCGTTTTTGCTTTCGGCATCGGCGGCTCAGTCAATCGCTTCCTTCTCGACAAGGTCACTGAGTACGGTCGTGGTGAGGTCGAGTATGTTGGTCTGAATGATGATGGCTCAGCAGCTGCGAAGCGTTTTTATGAACGTGTCCGGAACCCTTTGCTCACAGACATTTCAGTTGAGTGGAACGGATTGCCCGTTGCTGATGTCTATCCTCAGCGAATACCAGATCTGTTTAGTGCGAAGCCTGTAATCCTAACCGGCAGGTACTTGAATGGTGCTGCCGGTACGATTCGGTTGAAGGGAAAGATGTCGGGAAACGATTTTGTACGTGACATTCCAGTTCAGTTTCCTGATAACGAAGCTCGACACGACGTATTAGCCGCACTCTGGGCGCGGCAACGGATCGATGACCTGATGGGCCAGGATTATGGAGGCTTGCAGCGATCCGAAATGAAGCCGGAATTGAAAGAGACCATCACCCAACTTGGTTTGGAATACAGGTTGATGACGCAATTCACTTCGTTCGTCGCTGTTGAGGAGATGGTGGTGACAGATGGTGGCCAGCCGCGGCGAATTGATGTACCTGTTGAAGTTCCGGAAGGGATGCGTCGCGATGCGATCTACGGAGAAGCGGACGTGTTAAGGGTTGGATCTTCGAAGAATTTGAGCAGCTTCTATAGCGTCGGCGGTAGTCCTGGACAAGTCGTCACTCGAAGCGGAAGCAAGAGCAAAAGGGCTGCCGGTGCAGGAGGCGGAGGTGGCGGTGCAGGTGTCGGCTCTGGCTCCGGCAGAGGAATAAGTGCGGGTGGTAGCGGTAATGTAGGCGCTGGGTCTATGCGTCCCAGCGGTACGGTTCAGCCGCCAAGTGCGCCGCCCGCCGCACGGTCAGTGGCAAACGCGGTGGTCATTGATGGGGCTGGGACGCCGGAGCCACCTCCGTCAGCTGATGAGCTTAGACGCCGACAATTACGTGCGAAAGGCGACGCTGCAATCGTTGCGTTGATCGAACGATTGAAGAAGAACGATACGAATGCCGCGCCGACAGAAGCGCGGTTCGTTTCGGATGGAAAAGCAGAGCTCCAAATCTGGTTAGTTGATAAATCAGAGAAGACACTCGCCGAGCTAAAAGCATTGGGCTTCGAACTAATGCACGATTCAAAAGCCTCAATGCTGGTGATTGGTCGAGTTCCAATCAGCAAACTGGAAGCGTTACTTGACTTGAAGAGCGTTCGCTACGTAGCGCCGTTGTTGAAGAACTGAACCTCAAGACTATTCGTTGAGTATGTCGAATCTCCGAATAGTAAACGCAGAGAACGCGGAGACGCAGAGAGCGCAGAGGGCGCACACAGAGCTGAACTTAAGAGAATGTTGTTCTTGACATGTTTGCAAATACTTACTAACGTGTCGCCGCGAATTAGTTCTGATCTTTAAAACAAATGTAGAGGCGCGACCTCCAAGAGTAAGCAACGAGCAACGAAGCGAGAACTTCGCAGTTGTCGAAAGGGGTAGGTCGCCGAAACTCGTCCACCGGTTCTCGACGTGAACGAGTTGGTTGCCGCGGCTAAATCCGCGGGACTGTCACCGAGCCGGTGGAGAGCTACGACAGATGGTTTGAACGCGCCAAAGCGCGTTGCCATGACTTTTCAAAAGAAGGTCGGTCGTGTTTATTCACGGCCGGCCTTTTTCTTTGAACATAGATCTCGGTCCGTAACGCGGAGCGGATGTCCGATACGCTTTAGCTTGTCGTTGAGATGCGAGAGATTCAACATCTTTCAGGAAAGTTCGTAGCCTCCATCTTTGTCGGACATCTTCAGGAACCATTCCTGAAAGAAGTTGAAGCTGCGGCGCGTCACGACAAGCTAAAGCGTATCGGACATCCGCTCCGCGATCCGTGTGATTGGAAACGACCGTGAAGGATCTCTTTAAACAGTCGCTAGCTGAGTTTCGAAATTTTCGCATGAGTTCCAGGTAAGGAATCGATGGCCGTTGTAATGAAATTTGGCGGGACGTCGGTAGCAGATGCGCCGGCGTTCGATAATGTGGCTCGCATCGTTGCAGAGCGCATTCAGTTGCGTCCGGTTGTTGTTGTCTCTGCGATGAGTGGAATGACTGACGCGCTCGTCACGAGTGCGGACCTTGCGCAAAGCGGTGATGCCGACGCTGCGGTCTCGTCATTGATCGCACTCTTTGATCGACATCGAACCGTAGCGTCAGCGCTTTTGGAGCCGGAGTCAGAACGTGAATTTCTCGATCGCCTTCAGGCTGTAGCTGATCAGATTTCGGAACTGCTCCTGAACCTGAAGGATGATCCAGCTAATCGGTCGCAACTGAAAGATGAGCTGCTGTCTTTTGGTGAACAGCTTTCAAGTGAATTACTCGCTCGCGTTCTTCCCAGACACGGTGTTCCAAGTACGACGGTCGACGCACGAGACTGCATCATTACTAACGACGAACACGGATGTGCGTCGCCGGTTCTGACTGAAACAGTCTTAAGATCACAGTCTATTCTTCACCCGGTTTTGGATTCGGGCGTTGTTCCTGTCGTTGGCGGTTTTTTTGCCGCCACTCGTTCAGGCCTTACCACAACGCTTGGACGGGGCGGTTCGGATTACACAGCGGCAATTCTTGGAGCAGCTCTCAACTGCGAAGAAATACAAATTTGGACCGATGTCACCGGAGTCTTAACCGCAGATCCACGCGTCGTCCCGCAAGCACAAACTGTCGAGCGCCTCTCATATGGTGAAGCGGCGGAACTGGCATACTTTGGCGCAAAGGTCTTGCACCCGAAGACGATCCAGCCCGCCATAGAAAAAAACATACCGGTTCGCATTTGCAACTCACACATGCCTGCCGAAAGCGGTACGCTTGTGTGCGCGCAAACAGAAACTTCACCAAGGACGCTGAAGGCAATTGCTCACAAGACCGGAGTGACAACCGTGCAGATCACTTCCGCGCGAATGTTAGGGGCTTACGGATTTTTGCGAGCTCTCTTCGCAGTGTTTGAAAGACATCGTACCGTGGTAGACGTTGTCACGACATCTGAAGTTAGTGTCTCGTTGTCGCTCGACGATGCTACGTCACTACCGGCGATCCTTGCTGATCTAAAACCGCTGGGAACGGTTGGCGTCGAACCAGGTCGCGCAATAATCTGCGTCGTCGGTGAGGGGCTGCGTGGTACGCCGGGAATCGCTGCGCGCGTGTTCAGCACAATTAGCGATATCAATGTAACTTTAATTTCGCAGGGCGCATCTAGTATCAACTTCACCTTCGCGATAGAAGAAGAACGGGTGCATGAAGCGGTAAGACGACTGCATCGTGAGTTTTTCGAACAGGAGACAGTGCCACACATGGCCGATGAAAGAGAATTAGTCTCAGATATCCACGGATGAATCTCTTTGAATTAACACGCCAGCTGATTGATATCCCTTCAATCACCGGCTACGAGGCGCCGGTTGGGCACTTCCTAACGTCTTTTCTTAAGGACCTTGGGTTTCAAGTCGAACAACAGCCGGTCGATCAGGATCGATTCAACGTCCTTGGCATACTAACTAACGCGCCGCCAACTATTGTCTTTTCGACTCACATGGATACGGTGCCCCCATTCATTGAATCCAGCGAGGATGATGAAAACATCTATGGCCGCGGCTCATGCGACGCAAAAGGAATAATCGCGGCGCAAATCTTTGCGGCTGAACAACTGCGTGCGCAGGACTTCAATGAAGTTGGATTGCTATTCACAGTTGATGAAGAAATGGCAAGTGCTGGCGCCCGGATGGCGAATAACCATTCGGCTGCGAAGCATTGCCGCTTCCTAATTAACGGCGAACCAACCGACAACAAACTCGCACTCGGTAGCAAAGGGTCGATGCGTTTGAAAATTACGGCAATGGGCAGGGCCGCTCATTCCGCATATCCAGAGGCGGGTGAATCGGCAATCGAAAAATTGCTCGATGTGCTAAACACTCTGCGCGGCTGTGATTGGCCGCACGATCAATTTTTTGGCGACACGACCTGCAATATTGGCGTCATCAATGGTGGCACAAGACCGAACGTGATTGCCGCCAGCGCCTCTGCCGACTTGCAAATCCGAATTACTGAAGATGTTGACCGCATCAAAGCAATCGTTGAAGAAGCTCTGGATGGACGCGCGTCTGTTGAATATTCATCAGCGCACAATCCCATCCGCTTCTTCAGCGTACCTGGATTCGAGGGCTCCATAGTTAGATTCACAACCGATATTCCATACCTGGGAAATTGGGGAAAGCCACTGCTCATCGGTCCAGGATCGATCCTTCACGCCCATACCGATCATGAGCGAGTTTCAAAGAAGGAGTTACGGGAAGCCGTCGATTTGTACGTCGCTTTAGTAGAACGACTCGTCCCGCCTGATAACCATTAGGAGATCAGATTTGAAAATTGCATTGATTGGGTTTGGAGCAATGGGACAACTGGTCGCCAAAGAGGCGCGTGACGCAGGCGAACAGATCGGTTACGTCTCGTCGACAAAGAATAGAGCCGAGTCAGTTAAAGACATGGCCCAGCATCTCCGTGACCATGACGTTGCAATAGATTTCTCGGTCGCTGATGCAGTGCTCAGAAACGTGGAAGCTTGTGTTCTCGCAGGCGTTCCGCTGGTCGAAGGAACAACCGGCTGGCGACAACATGAAGACGTGCGACGGATCGTGACTGAATCGGACGGCGCGCTTGTGTACGGGGCGAACTTCTCTATCGGGATGAATATTTTCTATCGCGTTGTGAAGTCGGCGTCAGAGTATTTTTCGAAAATCGATCAATACTCGCCTTTCATTGAAGAGGCCCATCACTCGCGCAAACGAGATGCACCATCGGGAACAGCGATCCAGTTGGGCAAGTTAATGCGCGAGGAATTTCAAAAAGACATTCCTACTTCATCGACGCGTGCGGGCCATATACCGGGTACTCACCGGGTTGGTTTTGATTCCGTCGCCGATCAGGTGTTGTTGACGCATACGGCACGGTCACGCCAGGGATTTGCAGTAGGCGCACTGCTGGCCGCTCGGTGGATTATTGGACGAAAGGGGATGTTTGAGTTTGGAGAAATTATTGAAGAGATACTGACAAGAGAGATTTAGGATTTAATGGACTACGTTCAGTCCCATGATTCAATCTTCCGAAGCTTGAATCACTAGACCTTAGGGCTCTCAAAATGGAGGTTTCTATGACACTACCAACTGACTGGCTTCGAGGATGCGCGACTGCGCTGGTAACACCATTCACTGCGACTGGCGCGGTGCACGAAAAACGGCTACGCGATTTGATCGAGTATCAAATAACTGGAGGCATTCGATTGCTCGTTCCTTGCGGTACGACAGGCGAAAGCGCCACGATGACCGAGGAAGAGGATCACTTTGTCATCAAAACAACCATTGAGGCCTCTGCCGGTCGAGCCAAGGTTATAGCCGGCACTGGCAGCAACGCGACCTCATCGGCGATTGAGAACTCTCGCATCGCCAGAGATCTTGGCGCAGATGCGGTGCTGGTCGTTGCACCTTACTACAACAAGCCCACACAGGAAGGACTTTACCGCCACTTTGGAGCAGTTGCTGATGCAGTCGAAGGTCTGCCGATAGTCGTCTACAACGTGCCTGGTCGTACTTCTTCCAATATCTCTGCGCAAACGGCATTACGTTTGGCGCGTGACTTTGAAAACATTGTTGCTATCAAGGAAGCGTCGGGAAATCTCTCACAGATTATGGAGATCCTCCGCGACCGTCCTGATGGATTCAAAGTTCTGTCTGGGGACGATTCGTTGACGCTCGCGATAATCGCTCTTGGCGGAGATGGGCTAATTTCCGTAGCGTCAAATGAAGCACCAGAGATGATGTCTCACTTTGTGAATCTGGCCGTTGCGGGAAAATGGAATGAGGCTCGTGACCTGCACTATCGGCTGCTCGATTTAATGGAAGTAAACTTTATCGAGTCGAGTCCCGGACCAGTCAAGGCTGCGATGGCGATGATGGGGCTTCTCGAAGAGAATTTCCGTCTACCTCTCGTTCCCATCCAGGAGAAAAGTCGAGAGCGTGTGCAGCAAGTATTGACTGAGCTCGGTCTGTTGAAGGAATCCACGCATGCAGCTACGGCAACAGATTGAGTCGATCGCGCGTCGCGAAACAAACGAATTCACCACAGCTGATCGCGAAGTCTTTGCTGAGTTCAAACGCGCGCTGAATCGCGGCGACGTGCGCGCCGCTGAACGATCCAGTTCTGGCGAGTGGATCGTAAATAGCTGGGTCAAGCAGGGAATTCTCCTCGGATTTCGCATGGGGATATTGGCAGACATGTCTGTTGGTGCCGCGTTGAAATTCTTCGACAAAGACACCTATCCTGTTCGCCCGACAACGATCAACGAGAACGTGCGGATAGTTCCCGGAGGTTCAAGCATTCGCGATGGAGCCTATATTGCTCCGGGAGTGGTTTGCATGCCGCCGATGTACGTCAATGCAGGTGCGTACGTCGATGAGGGTACGATGATCGACAGTCACGCGTTGGTAGGGTCATGCGCGCAGATTGGAAAGCGTGTTCACATTTCCGCGGCCGCACAGATTGGCGGAGTTCTTGAACCCGTAGGTGCTGTTCCTGTCGTAATCGAAGACGACGTACTTGTGGGTGGAGGTTGTGGTGTTTATGAAGGAACGATTGTGCGTGAACGCGCAGTGCTGGCGTCCGGCACTATTCTGACTGGATCGACTCCGGTTTACGACCTTGTGCGCGGGGAGATTTATCAACGTACCAACAACGCAACTCTCGAGATTCCTGCGGACGCTGTCGTAGTACCAGGAGCTCGAGCTGTTAATAATGAACGCGGACGCGAGTGGGGCCTGTCGTTGTATACCGCAGTGATCGTTAAGTACCGCGATGAGAAGACAGACCGTTCAGTGCAACTGGAGGATTATCTTCGTTGATTGTCTTCGAGCCGCCCCGCCGATTACGTGGGATAGAAAAGAGTGTCATTCGTCAGGTTTTTGACCGTGCTCGCCCCGGCAGTATCAATCTTGGTTTAGGAGAACCTGATCTCCCGACGCCTGATGTAATTCGTCAGGCCGCAATACGAGTCATTACTGACGAGCAAAATGGATACACCGTCCATTCGGGCTTACCGATTTTGCGTCAACGAATAGCAGGCGATTATCCGTATCTCGAAAACAACGCTGACAAAGTCATAGTCACGGCCGGCTCGCAGGAGGCGTTGTACCTGGCCTTGCTCACACTCGTTGATGAAGGCGATGAGGTCTTGCTACCAAATCCGGGCTTTGTCGCTTATCCAACAATCGTAAAGATGGCGGGTGGAATCCCTGCGTTCTACAAGCTCTCCGCGCCCAGCCACTTTACTTTTGATATCGATAACTTCAGACGATCGTTGACGCCACGGACTAAAGTCGTTGTATGTATCAGTCCCTCCAACCCGACAGGTCGCGTGCTTTCCAAAGCGGATTTAGCGGCGATCGGCAACGCGTTAGAAGATCATGACGCTTACCTGATCAGCGACGAAATCTATCGCGAGCTTTACTATGACGTGCGACCGGAGTCTGCCTCCTCGTTTTGCCGACGCACGATCGTGATTGGTGGACTTTCGAAATCAATGAGTATGACTGGCTGGCGCCTCGGTTGGATTGCCGGCGATGAGAACATAATCAAAAGTGCGCTGGTATTGCATGGTTATGTGACGACGTGTGCGTCTACAGTTTCACAAAAGGCGGCATTGGCGTCCTGGACTAATGAAGCGGAGCAGGCGCGCGCCGGCTTCAGGCAGATATTCCTAAAAAGACGCGATCATCTACTTCAGCTATTCGCGAACGAATTGAAGCTGCGAGCCGTTGTGCCTGATGGAGCTTTTTATACGATGCTCGATATGAGTCGATTCGGTGAATCGATGAAAGTCGCCGAGGTTTTTCTGGACGAGGGTGTGATAACGGTTCCTGGTTCTGCATTTGGAACCGAGGCCGAAGGATTTCTGAGGGTGTCGTTCTGCGCGGACATCGATGTGTTATCTGAAGGTATCAGACGAATGAAGCAAGCGCTGAAGAAGTTGAGCATTTGAGAGATGGCTTTTGCCGTCACTTGTGGGGGCATGGCTGTGCCTCACCGTGAAGTGCCGAATCTCATCGTGAGATAAACTCAACTACAGAACGGGAGCGAAGCGACCGATTTCAAGTTCAATAATCCACGGATTCAGTACCGTTCGCGGTAGCGAATGGTCAAGACTCAATGCTATTAGAACGTTGGCCGTTCGCTACCGCGAACGGTACTGAATAATAGCTAGCAACTTGGAGATGATTTGAGCAAAAAGTATCGAGTCGGAATTTTGGGCGCAACGGGGATGGTCGGACAGCGCTTCATTCAATTGCTTGAGCACCATCCGCAGTTCGAAGTCTCTGCTTTGGGCGCATCCGATAGGTCGCAAGGTAAACCTTACCGTGAAGCGTGTACGTGGCGTTTGAGTTCTGACATGCCTGACACGATCCGGCCGATGGTCGTCCAACAACCAACTCCACCGCTCGATTGTGATCTCGTCTTCTCGAGTTTGCCCGGCGACATCGCTCGCAGAACCGAACAGAGTTTTGCCGAAGCCGGCTACCCCGTCATCAGCAACTCTTCTGCTTTTCGGATGGATGAACACGTACCGTTGCTAATTCCGGAGGTGAATCACGACCATCTCCACTTGTTGGAGCAACAACGCGGACTTTATTCCGACCGGGGCTTTATCGTAACCAATCCAAATTGTTCGACGATCATGTTAGTACTGGCACTCGCCCCGCTCCATTCCGCTTTCGGCGTTGAGGCTACTGCCGCGACTACGTTGCAGGCCCTCTCGGGCGCAGGTTATCCAGGTGTGGCATCGCTCGATATTCTGGACAACGTTCTGCCGTACATCGGCGGCGAAGAAGAAAAGATAGAAGCGGAGACCAAGAGAATTTTGGGACGTTTCAACGACGGGCGTATCGATCACGCTGCGATGGCCGTGAGCGCGCAGTGTCATCGAGTCAACGTAATGGACGGACACATGGCGGCTGTTCGCGTAAAGCTTCGCCGCCGCGACGTTCCGATTGAAGAGGTACGAGAAGCGTTTAGAAAATTCCGTTCAATCCCGCAAGATCTAAATCTGCATTCTGCGCCCGAGTCTGTAATTGACGTTCGTGACGAACCCGATCGTCCGCAACCCAAACTCGATCGCGATGCGGGCAAAGGAATGACGATAACTGTTGGCCGGTTGATGCCGGATGCTGTGCTCGACTATCGCTTCGTTGTGTTGAGCCACAATACAATTCGCGGCGCAGCTGGTGCGGCGATTCTGAATGCAGAGTTACTAATCGCTAAGGGGTATATCTAAGCCGTAGATAAATGTGGACCTGTCAGTATCCGGTCACATTTGGATATGAGGTCGGTGCGAAACCATAATTCAAGCTGAGAAAGATTTCAGGTAGGGAAGGGTGGCTAGTCCCCGCTCTACTGTTATCACATTGAAGCTTCAGTCCCACCATCCAAGATCAGAAAGATTTCAGGTTGGGAAGGGTGGCTTGCCCCCGCTCAAGTGAGAGTTGATTCAACGTTAAATAATATGCACCTGTAGCGGGGGCAAGCCGCCCTTCCCAACCTGAAATTTTGCTGAGCTTGAAATGTCCACTCAATCTTGAATGGTTCTGAATCTGAAGCGGGGCAAGCCGCCCTTCCCAACCTGAAATTTTGCTGAGCTTGAAATGTCCACTTAATCTTGAATGGTTCTGAATCTGAAGCGGGGGTAAACCACCCTTCCCAACCTGAAATTTTGCTGAGCTTGAAATGTCCACTTAATCTTGAAAGGTTCTGAATCTGAAGCGGGTAAACCACCCTTCTTCCCAACCTGCGATTTTTCTGACGTTGAATTGCGGTCTTGAGAACAACTAATCCCTTGGGTTCAACTCTATCGTTGATGTTCTCGCATCGAAGTATAAATGGTCAGGTGCGCGACCTACGGGTTGGGGCCCCGGCGGTAATTCTGGATAATCTTTGAACCGAAGTGTTCCGGTTACTCGAACCTCTTGTCCTTCCATACGTGAATAATTGTCGGCGTTCCAGTCAAAAGGCCCATCCGATAGGAGATAAATCTGGCAGCCATCGACCAGAACGAAGGTCCCAAGTTTTCCAAACAATGAGAACCGTCCGCTGAGGGTGACCTGCTTATCGATACGGTCGTGGAACTTGTGTTCGCACTGATGAGCGGCATCCATAGACGGCGTCGGAGAAGGTTCGGCGATTGCGGGAATGGAAGGATGATTTCCACATGCGCCGACTGCTAGGAGCGCTAAGCAGATAACGAGATAACGTTGAATGCGTCGCTGAGTGATATCAGGTGGTTGCCGCAATATCTGCCCGCAACATCTTGCCGGTTCTCCAGGGATAAAGGCCGAGATTAATCAACACCCATTGCAACATTGTCAGAATCACACCCACTTGATCGTTTGGACCGTGCTGCACGCCGAATCTAAGTAGCACAAACTGGATCGGCAAAAGGCTCACGGCAATTAGAAGCAGAATACGGTTGGCACGAGTCCATTGAGGCGAGACTCTTTCGTGTGGCTTTTTCAGATCGCGAATCACCCATAACAGCGATAACAACGCAAAGCCGCCGAAGAGTACTGGTCCGACCCAGGCGAGTGATACATCAACGCCAAGAGTGTCACCTCGAAAACGATAATCCTCCGGAGACGTTACGGAGTTGTAGATCGCTTGTGTGGCAAGTGAGAAGAGCCACAGCAACAAGAGCCAATGGAAAGGTTGTCGAGCCCCGCGCCATCCAAGGTAAAGCAAAGCAGTTCCTAAAATCGCTTGTAGAACCACCACCCAGTAATCGCCCCGAATGCCACGCGCAGATGCCTGCCATCCCCAGAAAGAGAATCCCCACTGGTAGCTATCTCCATCCATGAGACCCCGAATTAAAGGTAGCCACACTATCACCAACGTGAACATGGTCCAGATCAGAATTGCTTTCAGAAGTTTGTCGGGTTTCCAGGACGTCATGTTGGTAATTGATAAAGGCCGATGATGTTGCCGGCCGGGTCCGAAATCTAGCGGTTATCTCAGGCGCGTCGGCTCCAATCGGTTGGACCAACTCGCCTCCGTTAGCCCCGCAGCTGCCGCACCTTCAATAGATTCGGCTCGATCCCCACTGAGTGGTAACCTGCGTGGGGACCCTTTCGGATCTTAAACATCAACCACGCGAAACCGTACTCGTCAAACTCCGTAACTCTCTTATACTTTCCCACGAGGTGCCGGAAAACAGGAAGGGATTCTTCACGACACTCCGCGGACATGCCACTTAAATCTGGAACACCGATTACGCGAACGATATCACCAACCGCAATGTCTCTGCCGGTGGCATCTTTGCGTTTTAGTTTTTTCATCGATGCCGAACCTCGTATCTAACAGTCAGCGGTCGAGGGCTCGTTGGGTATGGTTGAGGTATGACTCGGATCCGCCGACTTGGCTTGGACCTTCCCACAGGTCCATGCTCACATTCATTGCCGTTGATACCGGTAGCAACGTAACCACGACCAGCAACGGCAGCGCGATCAAGACTGACTTCCCTCGGACATAACGCGTGAGTGGCAAAGCCAGAATAACCGGAACCACGGCAGCTAAGAACACGCGCGCCCCATACAACCAGCGCCAGGAGTTTTGTGTGATAGGCAAAGCGCCTGAAGTGATTGCCCAGCCCAGAAATGGACCAAATACACAGCCGACCAGCCAGAATGCGCCGATGCGGTCCAACCAATTGCCACGCAATGCAATGGGTGAATGGTATTCAGGACGCGTTCTGAAATAGAGACCAATCGCCGTGAGTAAAAGGTAAACAACGAAGAAGACAGTTGTACCCCAGCCGAGTGGGCCTACTGCCCGGAAACGCAAATAGAAAAGCGACGGAACCAGCACAGCAGCCTCAACAGCACCGATGAGGCACTGCCGAATCGCACGGCGCCGCGAATTCGAGTCGACGACACCGAAGTAGATTCTACTGACTTGATCAGAGACTTGTTGCGGTGTCTCGGGCCCTGGAGCAGTGTTCATGGTTAGCGTTAAAGCTATGGTAAAAGCTGAAACCTCGGCATTACTTCATTCCTTCAGGATCCAACATCCGCGCAGGCGGCTCGTGCCCGTTCCAGGAACTTCGGCAATTTACGCCCGGGCTTATTCTGGATCAAAGTGCGGTCTTCAGGCCCGATCGCGTAACCATCACCGACACGAGCATAACGGCCCTTGCTAAATGTGTATGTTTCTAATGAACCCTCAATCGCGCTCAAATGACCGTACGTAATCACAGCGGGCCAACCACCCCGACGGCTGTACACGTAAATGTACTGTCCGTTGACCACTCCTAAGAACCGCAGCGGATTGAGCGCAAACACTCCCCAATCACAATTACCCACCGCCCCACAAGAAAGAGGAATGAAGTACTCAGGCTTGGAGTCGCCATTCAGATCGAAGACGAATGCCCGGTCAGGTTCCTCCCGAATCTCAATATTCTCTTGCCTCGCCGAATTCCGAACAATACGGTCCAATTTCGCCCTTGGATAAGCTGAAGGTAATGCGCAATTCCAATCGAATTTAGTGAGGGGCTTCCCAGTGGCCTCGCGCCATGCCCGACCTTGGGGAACGATGGCTGAATATAATCCTGCGACGAACAGGAGCAAGATGCAGCCGAACAGCTTTCTGCGATTCCTATTTATCGCTCCCGTCTGCACACGCGTCTTTGCCAAAATTCGATGGGGATCTGTGAAGCTCTTTGGGGCTAATTTTAGCGGGCAGTGCCAATTTACAACGCCGGCACGGATTTTATCGTTTCACAAATTCCGCAACGATGTCCTTGGCTCTCCGTCCGCTACTGACGATACATCCAGCGCACGTAGAAGCAGGTACATCCAAGTTTAATACTCGATCCAACGTTGTCATAATTTCCGCGTCCAATGCCACACCTTGTTGGCTCATTCTCGTTAACGCAATCGCTGCAAATATTCGTCCGCCCGGATTATAGCCGCGAAGCACGTTTAGAATTAGGTCTATCCGGTTAGCTTGGATTAGTGCATCAATTGATGTTTTGCCCTCCAGGATCGAACCGCCTAAGCCGCAGATCCCTTCGCCTACTGAAGAATTGTTGAACGGCGAAATCAAATAGTCGTAAGCAACTTTCAAAGTGTCAGGCACATTCACCGATTTTACTTCTCCCAGCTCGGCAGCCACTGCTCGATAGTAAAAATCAAATAGATGTTCATACTTCTTGTGATATGTAAGCCCCGTTCCATTTTCAGTAAACTCTGGCCCACCGTTTCGCTGCCAGGTGCTAATAATTTCTTCTCTATATTCATCCCACTTGTCAGGGCTTCCGCTTATACCGATTTCGTAATACGCAACCTGATTCTCGTACGTAAGGACATCAATATGAATAGAGCTATAACCATAGCCCTTACTGAAACTCACCCGATTTGCGCCAAAACCTAACGGTTCATCTTCAATCGACCAACTGCGCTTCAGTTGTATCTTCAAAAATGCGATGTTCTGATTCTCGATCGGAGTTAGCTTCAACAGAACAGCAACACCATCAACATCGTTTCTAACCCATTCACGATTTAATGGTTCTCCCGCTTCGCTTTGAGCACACACCCTCTGGTTGTTAGTTAAAGGAACGATTACCGAAACTAAGAAGACATTTAAGAGAAGCAAGAGCTGTTTCTTCATAGTTCTACCTCTAGATTGTGACTATTCCTTTGACGCTGCTTCGAGGAAGAAGTTCCAGTTCACGAATTACGGAAGCTATCGCACTAATGACTTGAGCCAACTGAATCGGGATGCTTGCCCGGTTATTGTGTTACTCTTGGCGCACTTCTTGGATTCTTAATCCTCACAAAATGATGCACAATCCTCCTCACATACTTTTCAGCCACAATCCTCTCTTTCAACTCGCATCGGCGTTTGCTGCAGGGATCGTTTTCGCAGCACGTTTTCAACTCAAGCTCACCTATCTCGTCGTTGGTCTGGTGATGACAACCACCGCCGCGGTCTTTTCGGCATGTATCGGCCGCGTGCGTATTGCTGGAATCAGTCTGCTCTCAGCAATGTTCTTCGCCAGTTACTGTCTTACAGTCCTTCAAGCCCGCACACCATCCGATCAACTCAAGACTTTGATCGCGCGCGGCATGCTTCATCCAAGCGAACCAATCGCATTCACAGGTGTTGTCACTGGCCCGGTTGAACTCGCGCGCGACGGGATTCACTTTTCGCTGAACGTCGATACGATCGATACGCCATCTGAATCCATAAAGTGTGCTGGAGTCGTTGCGATCAGTGGTTATTGCAAAAACGCGGACGAACAGCGCGTATATCAAGAACTCGATCTGCACTCCGGCTCGCACATCACGGTTCGAACCAAACTCGATCGAACAGAACAGTATAGGAATCCAGGTGTATCAACGCTCGCTGAGTACCTCGACACCAAGGACCTCGATGCTGTAGCCACGATACGTGGGCCGGAGTCAATAATTCGTGCCAGCGAATCGTCTGGCCCAGCGATCTCAGCCACTCTCTACAGGTGGCGAGGCTTTCTTCAGCGCCAGATCGATTCGCACTTTTCAATCGAAACCGCTGGTGTTCTGGCGGCTGCTTTGCTGGGCAATCGTTACAACCTTTCAATCGCCACCGCGCAGCGTTTCCGCGAAGGTGGCACGTTTCACATTCTCGTCATCAGCGGAGCCCATATAACATTTCTCGGTGCAGTCATTCTTCTTATCTCGCGACGACTCACCAGCCGGCGGTGGCTGCAACTCGGAGGGTCTGTTTGCGCCGTTTGGCTCTACACACTTGCAGTAGGCGCTGATCCATCAGTCGTTCGCGCTGCCTTGATGTTCAGTTTTGTCGCTGTGGGAATCGTGTTGTTCCGAAAGTCATCGCCGCTGAACTCGTTGAGCGCAGCAGCGCTTGTGTTACTCGTTTGGAGTCCTAAAGATCTATTTAATCCTTCGCTACAGCTTACATTCCTGTCCGTACTGGCAATTGTCTTAATAGCACTACCTATACTGCAAAACCTCGCGCACATGGGCGCATGGCGACCAACACGCACTAGACCTTATCCACCTGAATGTTCGCGCTTGTTGAGAGCTGTGTCTGAAGCTTTGTATTGGAGTGAAGACGATTGGCAGCGTGAACAAAAGAGATTGAACCATAACTATCGAGCATTCAAGACTCCCGTCGCACACTGGCTTGAACGGCATCATCTTCAGCGACCCACACGCTATCTGTTCGCCTCCGTTGTTGTCTCTGTTGCTGTCCAGCTCATGCTACTGCCGTTTCAAATTGTCTACTTTCATCGTCTGTCGCCCTCGTCGCTCATTCTGAATGTGGTTGTCGGTATCTTGTTGACGATCCTCGCTGCAGTTGCCTTATTAGCAGTGCTGATTGCGCAGGTTAGTACTACATTGGCTTCGCTGTTCGTAGCACTGGCAAACACGATCGATTGGTTGATGGTCCACAGCGTCGATCCATTCACGCATTTCGGTCTCGCATCATGCAGGCTGCCTGAGTACGCCGGAGCAGGGCGAGTCGTGTACGTTATCTACTACCTACCATTGATCGTGCTGGCGCTCCTACTTACACGATGGCAGCCGATCAGGAGCAGGGGACTAGATAGGAGCAGGAGCAGCAGGCAGGAGCAGGAAAAAGCGAGAGGCAGGGACAGCAGTCAGGGGCAGGCGTTGCGTAAGCGCCACGGAGCCGGAATGGCAACGGTGGTTGTGGTTCAGATTTTCATGTTCTTAATTGTCGTGTTGCACCCGTTCAGTGCGCAATCTACAAACGGCATGCTGCGCATCGATTTTCTCGATGTGGGCCAGGGCGATTCGGCCCTAGTCACAATGCCGAACGGAGCTACGCTGCTTGTCGACGGTGGCGGTAAACCGCAGTTCTTAAATAGTCCGTCTCTGAACCGCCAACGAAGTATTGGTGAAATGGTCGTTTGTGAGTATCTCTGGTATCGAGGGCTGGATTCTGTCGACTATGTTTTAGCAACGCACGCTGATGCTGATCACATTGAGGGACTCAATGACGTAGTGGCGAATTTCAAAGTCCGCGCCGCGCTTGTTGCCCGAACACCAACGAACGATTTGGAGTATCAACAATTTGCACAAACACTGAAGCGAACGTCGACACCGGTTCAACTCGTACAGACAGGAGATCTTCTCCGTTTTGGCGACGTGGAAGCGGAGGTCCTTTGGCCGCCCTCAATATCGAATGCCGACGCGCCGTCTCGAAACAATGATTCATTGGTGATTCGAATCAGATACGGAGAGCGAAAATTGTTGCTCACCGGAGATATTGAAAAGACGGCTGAAGCTTTCTTAAGCCAACCGGATATGGTAGGTGCCGAAGTTGTGAAAGTTCCCCATCATGGCAGTCGGACGTCATCCACTGAAGCCTTTGTTTCTGCTGTTCAGCCGAAATTGGCGGTGATTTCTGTAGGGCAGCAATCGATGTTCGGTCACCCGCATCCCGAGGTGGTTCAGCGTTGGAGATCAATCGGTGCTGAGGTGTTGACGACGGGCAACTCGGGAATGATTACGGTCGTTACGGATGGAAAGAGTTTGAGTGTGACGAAGTTTGTGCGGGAGTAAACGCTATCCTTTTGGAGTGCGCCGACTCGTCGGCGCTTTGGTCGGCCCGACTTGTCGCGGCCATTTTGCGGCAGCAAGCTGCCGCGGACTAAAGCGGTGACAAGTCACCGCACTCCAAAAACCACGGTTACTGCGGCTTTGTAAAGCCGTACTTCTTCATAATAGTCTGACCACGCTCACCAACGATGAAGTCTGCGAACGCTCGAGCGCCCGCTTCATTCTTTGTTCCCTTGATTACTCCCAACGCCTGGTCCAGTGGGTTGTGTAACTCTTCCGGCACCAGTATCCAGTGGCCGTCAGTCTGGCCGCTCAATGACAACGCTACAATCGCGACCTCAACGTTCCCGGTTTGCGCATACTGAAGAGTCTGCCTAACGTTCTCGCCGTACACCAACTTGGATTTAACTGAATCCCATAATCCAGCTCGTTCCAGGGCTTGGCGGGCAGCCATGCCATAAGGCGCATGTTCGGGATTGGCAATTGCGACTCGTTTGACGTCCGGGCGAGTTAAGTCCGCAAGCTTTTCAATGCGGATCGGGCTGTCCTTCAACGTCCAGAGAATGATGCGACCTCGTGCGTACACCTTTTTCGTATCAGGAGTGATCAGGCCCTTTTGCTCAAGCTGGTTGATGTAATCGACATTCGCGGCAGCAAAGAGATCAATGGGGGCACCGTTCTCGATCTGTTTCTCCAGCAGCCCTGACGAGCCGAAATTGAAAACTACCTTGGTGCCGGTAGAAGACTGAAACTCCTGACCAATCTCCTCGAACGCATTAGTGAGATCGGCGGCGGCCGCAACCGTCAGTTCGCCGGAATGCCCGACTCTGGAGCCGGAGCTACATGAAAGAGTGAAGAGAAGGATAGGGAAAACGAGAAGTTTATGCAGACGGAAGGCAGTTAATGGGACCATGCGCCTAGCGTACCGAATTACAACGAGAGCGAACAGGATTACAGGATTTTAGAATTACAGGATTAGTTCCGGACTCATCGTGTAATTCTGAAATCCTGTAATCCTGTTAACTATCAGAGTCGTCAGGTGTGTATAGATCGATTTGCGGGCTGCCTACCTTGTAAGTCTTGAGGACGCCGAGCGGCGGCGCATATACATGAACAGTGATTAAATCTTGTCCGCTGTTTTCAGCGTTAGCGAGGCGGTGGATGTCCGGTATACCGGCACCAGTAACTTCGCCGACCTGACATTCGCGTCCGCTTTCGAAGCTGAGTCCTTTTGCTGCGTCGTACCTGTAGATAGTTTCAGAAAGAACTCCGGCATGGACTCTTACCACGCCATGCGACCCATTGTGATCGTGAATGGGAGTCTTATGACCGGGACGCCAGCACAGTACAAGCATTTCGACGGCAGCATTGCGACATACACGATGACGCCAGTAGTTTCCTTCTTTGAACCCGACATAAGGTTGAACGTCTTCGGGCTCGATATGAACGTTGGCAAGCCAGGAGTGTAATGCATCGAGCGACGGCGGCGATGTTTGATCACTCAAACGTCGCACTAAGTCCTGAAACGATAATTGCGGAGCGCGTTCCACGGGCTGCGGGGATGTGACTTGTTCTGTTTCGAGATGTGTCGACAAAATCGAACTCCGGTTGGATTACAGTGGAGATGCTGGGCAACAACGGCCGAAACTTTTATATGCTTTTGAAAACCGCGAGTCAAGACAGCCACTCAATAAAAACAGCTGATGCCACGGCCTTGCGCCGTGGTACGTCACGGTTGGGCCTACAAAGAGCGGCCGGGATTCTGGCATCTCCACCTCGCCTGCTCCTTCTCTAGATGCGCCAACGTGAAGTACCACGGCGCAAGGCCGTGGCATCAGATCGATGCCTTGAACAGTGGGGACCAATCTCACCTGAACTCTAACCTGTCAACACGATTCTTATATCTCTCACATTGGTTCCGGTCGGTCCGGTAACGATCAGATCGTCCAGATTCTCAAAGAAAACATGCGAATTGCTGTCTTGGAGAAACTCGACCGGATCCAAGCCTAACTCGTGAGCACGAGGAATTGTCGTTTCATCGGCGATTGCGCCGGCCGCGAAACTGCTGCCATCGATACCATCAGTTCCCGCGCTGAGTACCACAGTACTTTTCTGTGCGTCCTCATGGAGTTTGATCGCGCAACGCAACACAGTTTCAAGATTTCTTCCGCCCCTTCCATCTCCGCTGACGCGACAAGAGAATTCACCGCCGGAAATCAGACAGCCAGGCTGTTCCATCCCCAGGGCGCGAGTGAGTAACAAATTGACGCCCTCGTCCACAGGCTGTTCATTGATATCGAAGGCGATAGTGGTGTTGAAACTTAATTCGCGGGCTCTTTCAGCTGCCGCTCGGACGGCCATGTTGTTATCCAGCAGGATGTAGAAAGGATGTGGCTTGATATTGGTGTTTGCTTTGTAATTTCGAATGGCGGCCACAACAGACTCGGGAAGTAACGCACTCAGGCTGTATCTATCAGTTATTTCCAAAGGTTTTGATTGATCATCAGCGGTTGGAAGGGTCGGCCCAGACGCGACACTCGACTCATCGCCCGAATTGGTATCGGAAACTATCAATGTCACCAGACCCGCTTCGGTCAAGCGCCCGGCGAGTCGACCACCTTTTACCGCAGAAATCGATCGTCGGACTACGTTGATTTCGTTGATCGACGCTCCGCAGGTGATCAGTTGCCGGTTGGTCCGTTGAAGATCCTCAAGCGTGATGTCGTTCGAGATCGGTGACTCCATCATCGCTGAGCCGCCTCCTGAGATCAGGAAAATGACGACCGCTCTTTCCAAATTTGCTCGATCCAAAAGCTCGAACGCTGCTTGAGCAGCATCGAGGCTTTGTTGATTTGGAAATGGATGCCCGCCGTAGAACACTGCGTGAGTTGGCGGTAATGAAGATATTAAAGACGAAGGTCCGGTGCTGATAACTGCCCGTGCGATCTTTGTTCCGACTCGATCAATCAAACCGACAGCCATGGATAGTGCAGCTTTGCCAATGCCGACGACGTACACCGGTCTATTCGCGACATCGAATTCGCTTTCACCAACTCGCAGAATCGAGTCTTGAAGACTGACTGCGTGGCGTGTTGCAGCGCGCGCATCAACGGAACGCAACGCGTGTTGAAAGATATCAAGCGCGGCATTTCGAAGTTCGGTGGTGGTCACTGGATTTACCGAAAAAGAGAGCTAGCTGAATAGCGCGAGACACCACTGGCTTTAGCTCACGTGGTATTCAATTCTAACCTACCCAAATGGTTCAAGTGCGGAGTCTGAAGAGGTTCACGCGACGCCGCTCGTGTGTGCATTCTGCTAAAAGTTTAAGTCACTCAGCGACTTAAGTTGTTAACACGGAATTTCTCCACAGACTTTTCCACAGTGGACGGTGGAATTTTCACGAAAGTGTGAACGGGCTAAGCGCAAAGAGCCAAGAGCCAGGAATAGCCTGACTCTTGGCTCTTCGCTCTTGGCTCTT
>DATBSH010000387.1:0-6972 GCA_036559885.1 Pyrinomonadaceae bacterium | reverse complement strand
GCTCGAGGCAGGAGTGTTTTGGTTCGTGTTGGTTAGTGTGACTTCGTGGATCGTCTTTAGTTTTCTGGACAAAAGGAACGATCCACGAAGTCACACGAACTAAACACGAAACTCGTTACCACCGAAATCGACTTTTGAGGCAAAGCTGAGGAAGACGATAAACCGTTGAAACGGTTTCCGGAGTTGGTTGGCGACTAAGCCCCCAGGGCTAAAGCCTGAGGAGAATTAGAAGGTGAGGAAGGTCGCGATTCAATGCTCGCTTTCAGAAGTTTCATCGCAGCGGTTCCATCGACTTGGCCGTTATATTGAAGTCAGAGATCGTCGAGCACTGACGCAGTGTTCTGGACCGTCAACTTTTCGTTCTGTGAGTCTTAACAATGGGACCGCGACTAAGCCTCCAATGATTATTCCGCAAAGATCCCATTGCAGATCATTCGCGGTGTCGTACTTTCCCCAGATCCGTTGCCCGCCGAAGTAGACCTCGTCCCATAACTCGATGATTTCGTAAATCGCCGTCAGGCTGAACATCATTGTTCCTGCCAGTAAAGCCGAAAGCCTAACCGAAACATTGTGCCCCAGTCGGTTCATACCTCCCCTAACCAGCCAGATGATTATTGGAGTTATCAGCACTTGCACAGCCATGTGCGAGAACTCGTCATACTGCAATGGGCCAAACTGTCGGCCATACATACGAAAGAAGTTGCCCAAAGCATCTATCTGCAACGCTGCGAACACGAGCATGAGAAGAGTAATGGGAATATCAATCCTGTGACGGCCACGAACATATGCATAAAAGGCGCCCAGGAACACGAGCCCGAAAACACAATTGAAGACGAGCGAGAGGTAACACATCTTCAAAAGGAATGCTGCTCCAACGATTGCCACCAGCAATACTAGCGGCAACTCAAGTCTTCGTATAGTAGTTATGGGTTTCGACATGCCAGCGTTTGGTAGGTTCTCGCAGACGGTGCGAATCTGAGATCTCAGAAGACAGATCTCAATCTCAAATCAGAAATCTCAAATCTCCATCTGTTCAGTAATCTCGGATATCAAATCCAAAACTCAAATCCAAAACGTCAAATCTCGGAGCCACTGGTTCTAATCACGCATGAAGCTTACAATCTCCGCTTCGTGAGCCCGTGAACGATCATGAGACCGCTGACATTCAAGACTCTGCGATACGGTTCGTTGCCTTCGACCAACACCGAGCTGGCCCGAATGGCCGCCACTGGTGCCGCTGAGGGCCTCTCCTTAGTGGCAGAGGAGCAAACTGCGGGCCGCGGTCGTATGCAGCGAAGCTGGTCGTCGCCAAAGGGGGCTGGTCTGTACTTCAGCGTTCTGCTTCGGCCGGTAATTCCCTTAAATTTATGGCCCTTGATGACTTTTATGGCGGCACTGGCCGTCGGAGACGCTCTTGTCGAAGCTTTCCAGCTTACGACCGAGATTAAGTGGCCCAACGATCTTCTTGCAGGTGAACGAAAAATCTGCGGCATCCTCTCGGAAACCGTGGAGTCGCAGGGAGGACGCGGTTTGATCGTAGGGATCGGTGTTAACCTCACGCGTGAAGCGTACCCGCCGGAGCTCAGGCGCTCCGCGACCTCCGTAGCCGAACAAACAGGCAAGCCGCCCGATCGAGAACGGCTCCTCACCTCGCTACTGTCGTGTATCGCTCATTGGTACCAGGCGTTACAGAAGGAAGATGGCAGTACGACGATCTTGCGCGAGTGGATTTCGAGATCGCCATATGCGGATGGGAAGATGGTGGATGTAGTGAATGGTGAGGACGTCTTCCGCGGTGTCACGCGCGGGCTTGAAATTGATGGAGCTCTTCGAGTCGAAACAGGACACGATGAAATTCGTATTGTGCGTGCAGGCGACGTTGTGAGTGTCAGAGCGACTTCGTAGATTAGCCGATGATTCAACCGCAAAGAATTGTCCTAAACACATTCGGTTCCTTTGGCGATTTACATCCCTACATGGCTATCGCTCTCGAACTGCAAGCACGTGGTCACAATCCAGTGATCGCAACGATGGAGTTCTATCGCGAAAAGATCCTGAATGCAGGTTTGGACTTCGCGCCCGTCAGACCTGATTTTCCAGGACCTAAGGAGCAGAATGTAGAGCTTCTTAACAGAATTATGGATCCCTTAACTGGTCCAAAATATCTGATGGAGCAAGTGATCTTTGCAGCAGTTCGCGATGGCTATGAGGATCTTCTGCAGGCCACGTCCGGCGCAGATCTGCTCATCACGCATCCGGCAGCGCCTGCTGGCCCACTTGTAGGATACAAGACGGGCATCCCCTGGATCTCCACAGTGCTTGCTCCGATGTCTTTCTTTTCTTCTTATGATCCTCCGGTGCCTCCGGTCTGGCAGTGGGTCAATAACCTACGTTTGCTTGGCCCAGGCGTGATGAAGCTTTTTCATGACGCAATGAAAGCCCTGTACAAACCCGAGCAGGTAATGGCGCTACGCAGGGAACTTTCGATTCCGGATTACGGCAACCCCATGTTCGAAGGCCAACACTCACCGATTTTGGTTCTCGCCCTTTTTTCGGACCTCTTCGCGCAGAGCCAGCCTGACTGGCCGAAGCAAGCACGCACGACCGGTTTTTGTCTATACGAAGACAGGAGCGAACAGGCGATGCCGGCAGAACTCTGCCAGTTTCTGGACGAGGGTTCTCCGCCGTTGGTTTTCACGCTCGGTTCATCCGCCGTTTGGGTTGCGAAGGATTTTTACAAACAGAGTATTGGTGCAGCGCAGCAACTAGGAAGACGCGCAGTGTTGTTAGTTGGCGATGAGCGAAATCGTCCACAGACTCTGCCGGCAGACATGATTGCGGTTGATTACGCGCCATACGACCTTTTGTTTTCTCGCGCTTGTGCTGTGGTCCATCATGGCGGTGTTGGCACAACGTCCCATGGTCTGGTAGCTGGCGTTCCAACGCTGATTGTTCCGTTTGCTTTTGACCAATCAGACAATGCCGAGCATGCTCGACGTCTAGGTACGAGCCGGACGTTGTATCGTAAGAAATATAATCTGACGTCGGCCGCGCGAGAATTAAATCTGTTGCTGACTGATGAGGCCTATACTCAGAACGCGAGATCTGTTAGCGAAAAGTTGCGTGAGGAACACGGTGCTCGGCGAGCAACAGATCTAATCGAACAGGTCCTGTTAACCCGGAAAAAGCCTATTGAGGAGCCCGCGTATGCTCTTAGTAATTGACGTCGGCAACAGCAACACTTCGCTCGGCGTTTATTCCGGTGCCGATCTAATTGCTCATTGGCGGTTGACCACCAACGCGGCAAGGACAGTCGATGAATACGGCGTGCACGCGCGAAATCTATTTGAACTGGCGCAGCTCGATTTTAAGGCGATTGACTCGATCGCGATTGCGTCAGTCGTCCCGCCCCTCAATTACACCTTGCGGCGAATGGCGGAGGTTTATTTTCACGTCACACCATTGTTTGTCGATCACAACAGTAACACTGGTTTGCGGATCCTTTATGAACCAGCTTCGGACGTTGGCGCTGACCGGATTGTCGATGCAGTCGCAGCCGTCGAGCGGTATGGCGCACCCTGTATCGTCGTAGACTTGGGAACGGCAACGACATTCAATGTGATTAACGAGCGGCGTGAATATGTTGGCGGTGTAATCACCCCGGGAATAATGATCTCGAGTGAAGCGTTGTTTGCCCGCACCTCAAAACTACCGCGCGTTGATATTCGTCGACCAGAAAAGGTGATTGGATCGTCAACTGTTGAAGCGATGCAGGCAGGCCTTTATTACGGATATGCGAGTCTTGTAGACGGCGTGCTCGAGCGAATCTTAGGAGAACTCGACAAGAAGCCGCGAGTGATTGCCACTGGTGGTCTGGCCCCGCTGATCGCAACAGCCTCACAATTTATTGAGAAGGTCGACGACACCTTGACGCTTGAAGGTTTGCGTCTGGTCTATGAGAAGGCCCGCGTTTCAAACAAGTGAATTACTTCAATTACTTCACTGAGATTGAAGACGCATTCGTCAGACGACGTGGCAAGCATCTCTTTCTGAGCCCGATGGATTGGGCCCTCATGGAGAGTTGGAAGCAGCAGGACATACCGCTTCATCTCGTGTTGCGTGCAATTGAACGAGCGTTCGATTCCTTTGAGTCTCGGCCACGCAAACGCTCTGTTAAGTCGTTACTTTATTGCCAGGAAGAAGTTGAGGCGCAGTTTGCAGAGTGGCTCGAATCGCGTGTCGGCGCGAACGAACTGTCGCCAGAAGAAAAGCAGGATGACTCATCGAAACATTTTTCAACGACCGCAATTGAGACCCACCTCAGCGAAAAGAAGAAAATCCTACAGCATCTGTTGAACGCTGCTGGCGACCCGAACTTCTCCGAGACGTTAGCCCGGGCGATCGACCGGTTATCAGAATTACAAGTCGAGGTGACAGGTGCAAACCAGGTTGACGCTCGGAGGCTTGAAGATTCGCTGACAGGCGTGGACCGAATGCTTAGCGATGCATTGCTCTTAAATGAGCATGAAGAGTCGAAGGTGCTCATGGAAGAAATCAAAGCACAATTGAAACCTTACCGGAGCCAAATGGAGAAAGCTGCCTACGACCAGACTTTCAATAACCTTCTTTTGAAACGGTTGCGCGACAAGTTCGGAATTCCGCGATTGAGTTTGTTCTATCTTTAAGCAGATCCACAGATTTCCACCGATTACACAGATTACGAGCGTATCAGCTAAGTTGAATTAATTTGGAACACAAAAAGTCTACTTTACTATCGAGAAATAATCTGTGTAATCGGTGGAAATCTGTGGATCTGCTTCCGAGGAGACACTTATGGCTGAAATGACAATCAAACGCTTCGGCGTGTTCTCAGTAGCAAAGATGCAGTCGCTGGTGATGTTCGTTATCGGACTAGTGATCGGAGTCATTTACGGACTGCTTTTCATGGTGTTCGGTGCAGCCATCGCCGCCATGGCTCCGAACCGCGACAGTCAAGCAGCCGGCGGTATTAGCACCATCGTCATTGGGATCGTGTTTATGATTGCGTTCCCAATCATTTACGCAATCCTCGGATTCATCATTGGTTGCATCTGGGCCCTGGTTTACAACCTTGCCGCAGGTGTGGTCGGCGGCATCAAGTTTGAACTGGAAGGCGTGAATCCAGCATATGCGCCTCCGCCGCCACCGCAACAATGGGGTGGACAACCGTACCGATAAGGATGAAGGATGAAGGATGAAGGATGAAGGTCAGGAAAATGACGCGTGAAGAATGAATTCCAGTAAGCGCGCATTCATACTTCATCCCTCATCCTTCATCCTTAAACTGGCTATGACCAAGGAGCTCATTGTTGATATTGAAAGGCTTCTTCCAGGAGGATTGGGGCTCGCACACGAAGAAGGTAAGACCATCTTTGTGTCGCTTGCCGCTCCTGGTGATCGACTGCGGGTCACGATCGATCGTGAACAGGGAAACGTCTTGTTTGCCTCGATCAAAGAGATCCTCACTCCTTCTCCGATGCGAGTCGAACCGCCTTGTCCTTACTTTGGCAGCTGCGGCGGCTGCGACTTTCAGCAACTCACCTACGAAGCTCAGCTGATTACGAAGGCAGAGATCATTCGCGATTGCTTGCGCCGGATTGCGGGTCTGCGGACTGTGCCGGATTTTAGCGTTGTGCCGTCGAATGAGTGGCGTTATCGCAGCCGCGCCGTTTGGCAACTAGATCAAGACCGGCGCACTATCGGTTATTACGAACGCGGCTCCAGACGTGTTTGCGACGTCGCTGATTGTGCTGTGCTCGCACCGGAGTTGCAGCAGACACTTGAGAGAATTCGGCGTACATCATGGCACTTAATTCCACCTGAACTGAAACACCTGCAGGCAGTCACCGGCGACGATGGTGTGTCAGTGGCACCCTCGTTTGCGGAGTTCCAAACGAAAGAGCTGCAGTTGAAGGTTGGGGAAGAAGTTTACAAATTCAATGCTGAAGCATTCTTTCAGATTAATCAGACGCTACTCGCGCCGTTGATCGATTTTGCACTCGAGAGCGCACACGGAGAAACTGGGTTGGACCTTTACTGTGGCGTTGGATTATTCACGGTGCCGCTGGCACGCCAGTTCAAACAGGTGATTGGTGTGGAATCGAATCCGGTTTCGACAAGTTTCGCTCGTCGTAACCTGGAGCACGCTGGGCTTGAAAACACTCGCATCATCACGGCAACGGTCAGCGACTGGATCGAGACCGCGACGATAGGTGAGGCTCGGTGTGATTTTGTTCTGGTCGATCCGCCCCGGGCCGGAGCGGAGTCGGCTGTGATCAAAGGGATACTGAAGCTAGCACCTCTGCAGATCTCCTACGTCTCATGCGATCCCGCAACCCTTGCGCGCGATTTGAAGAAACTGATTGCCGGTGGGTATCAAATAGCCGCGCTCGCAGCTTTCGACATCTTTCCCCAAACACATCACGTGGAGACGGTGGTGAAGTTGACGCGAGCTCGGATGGTTGAGAGCACAATCGAGCAGAATGAGAGCGATCAGCAGGCGGCGTAAGATTCGCCTCCCAAGCTTCGGTCCCACAATTTAACGTCAGAAAAATTGCAGGTTGGACAGGGTGGAGTGCCGCCGCTCGAGATTGAACACACTGAAGATTGAGTTCCACCAATCAAGCTGAGAAAGATTTCAGGTTGGGAAGGGTGGCTTGTCCCCGCTCAAGTGAGAGTTGATTCAACGTTAAATAATATGCACCTGGAGCGGGGGTAAACCACCCTTCCCGACCTGCAATTTTGAGCTTGAAATGTCCACTTAATCTTGAAAGGTTCTGAATCTGAAGCGGGGGCAAGCCACCCTTCTTCCCAACCTGCGATTTTTCTGACGTTGAATTGCGGTCTTGAGAACAACTAATCCCTTGGGTTCAACTCTATCGTTGATGTTCTCGCATCGAAGTATAAATGGTCAGGTGCGCGACCTACGGGTTG
>DATBSH010000386.1:0-6811 GCA_036559885.1 Pyrinomonadaceae bacterium | reverse complement strand
GCAGCAGGCAGGAGCAGGGTTTGATCCAACCTCCTGCTCCTGCCTGCTGCTCCTGCCCCTGATTGTGTAATCTGTGGATACTCTTACTTCTTACTTCACCGGGACGAGGCGAAGTATTCGATCATCGTCAGATGTAGGGGTACCACGGCCGTCTCGGTTCGAAGTAGAGAAATACAGAAAACCGTCTGGCCCTTCCGCAATGTCCCGTATCCGGCCGTAATTGCCGGAGAGAAGATTCTCCTGAGTAACAACGCGTCGCCCATCTAATACGACCCGAATGATGCGTTCCCCTCGCAGGCACCCGAAAAAGAAATTAGCCTTGAACTGCGGAAACGCGGAACCGCGATAGAACATGCCACTTGCGGGTGCACATGCCGGCGTGTATTCGAGCAACGGCGATTCAAGTCCGGCTCTACTCTGCGTGTGATGGATTATCGGCCAGCCGTAGTTCTTTCCCTTCTCGACAATATTCACTTCATCTCCGCCGCCCGGACCATCAAAACCGCTCGGCCCGTGTTCGGTCTGAAACATCAAGTCTGTTTGCGGCTGCCAGTCGAGTCCTTGCGAATTCCGATGACCGTAGGACCACACTTCCGGTCGGGCATTTTGTTGACCAACGAACGGATTGTCCGTAGGGACCGAGCCATCATCATTCAGCCTTAAAGTTTTGCCCGCCAGCGAATCCAGGCGCTGAGCGAGTTGACGATCAGTCGCATCACCAGTCGTGAGGTACAGTTTTCCGTCTGGACCAAATCGAAGACGACAACCGGCATGGAACTGCGCGGCCGGTATGTCTTCGATTATCACTTTCCGATCCGTCAGGCCTTCGGCAGATTCACGCAAGCGCACGACGCGTACGCGGATAACATCTCCGGATTTGTATGCATAAGAGAGATAAAGAAAGTGATTGCTGGAAAACTGCGGGTGTAACGCGACACTCATCAACCCGCTTTCGCCACTGGGCTCGACGTCTGGGACACGATAAAGCGGTTGAGGGCGAAGCGTACCGTTTTCGAAAACACGAACGTTACCTACACGCTCGGTGAATATCATGCGGCCGTCGGGTGCCCAAACAATGGACCACGGTACCTGAAGCCCGCCGATTACTTTCTCGACTTTGAACTTAACGTTTGCTTGAGGAGAAGTTTCAACTTCGCCAGTTCCCTGACCCGGTGGAGGATGACTACAAGCAAGAGCGAATGTGAGTAACAGCGCTTTGATTGAGAAAGAGACAATTTGCATCAAGCCTTTGGAGTGCGGTGACTTTTAACCGCTTTTGGTCGTAAGGCAAGTCATGCAAGGGAAAAAGCGGTGACAAGTCACCGCACTCCAAAGAAGTCAGTGCTGAATGTATTCGTGGAGCAACTTGAGTTCGTCACCCTGTTCACCGAGCTCGACGCGCAGCAAATCGCGGATCGAAAGCATGCCGACCCAACGTTCACCATCAACGACAGGAAGATGTCGCGTGCCGATCATTTCCATTCGTTCAAGCGCTTGATGGGGAGTCTCGTCGCATTGGATAACAGCTCGAAGATCGCTTGTCACCTCGCCGACGCTTACGTCATGAGGATCGCGACCCGCCACGACTACTCGTTTCAGTAAGTCGCGCTCAGAAAACACGCCTATTAGCTTGCCGGAGTCGTCCAGGACGCAGACGGCACCTATATTTCGCTTGGCCATGAACTCTGCGGCTTCCTGAACAGTTGCCGAAGCTTTCGTCGAGTAAGGCTCACGGTTGCGAATCACCTCTCGGATCAGCATCGCCTTGCCTCCTGATTATGTCGCTGTTGAGTGAGAGTATTATAGAGAACGTTGGCGGTTATGTCTCTATCTCGAAACAAGATCCCCGTCTTTGATAAAGATCGTGCTTCGACTTCCGCCTGTTACCCAAAAAGAGTCGGTTGCGCGGAGGGCCTGCGGAATGTCGTGTTGGTGGATTCGACGTGCTCTCGTCGTTTATTGAACCCGAGTCGTTCGCTGTGGATCTTGAAAAGGCGTTCGGTAGCTTCCCAATACTGTCCCTTGCCTCGCATACGTTCGCCGAAAACACTGGAGTTCAGCTTACCGTCTCGCGCTTCACGGATTCTATTAAGGACGCGATCTGCTTTCGTCGGTAGTTTCGCTCGGAGGCGTTCTTCGAAGTACGGCGCAACACTGCCGGGCAAACGAAGCATGTTGATGAAGGCTTGAGTCGCACCAGCATCTTTCGCCTGTTGCAGCAACTCAGGTATGTCAGTTGAGAGTCCGGGGATCACTGGTGCGATGGCTATTCCGACAGTAATTCCTGCCGAAGCCAATTCTTTCATTGCGGCGAAGCGGGCCTTCGGCAGTGGCGCGTAAGGCTCGACCGCTCTTGAGACTTCCACGTCTGTAAAAGGAATCGAAAAGAAAACACCAAGGGTAGCCTGCGTCGACAACTCTTGTAGTACGTCGATATCGCGTCTAATCATTGCTGACTTTGTAATCACACCCACAGGGTTCCTGAACTCCGCACATATCTGCAGACACTGCCGCGTCAGTTTGTAGTTCGCTTCCAGCGGCAAATACGGATCCGACGTAAACGAAAAGACAATCTCATCTCCTTTCCAGGACGGTTTCATAAGTTCCTGACGGAGGAGCGTGGGAGCATTGACCTTTACAACAATCTTTCTATCGAAGTCTGTGCCCGCGCCGTAGCCGAGATACTCATGTGTCGGCCGGCTGAAGCAATACGTGCATCCATGAATGCAGCCGCGATAGCAATTGATGCTGTAGTCGAAACTTACGTCCGGACTGTCGTTCTTTGTAATGATGTGGCGGGTATCGAATTCCTCAAAAACCTCTAGCTTCGCTTCGGGAGGTTCACCGATCCATTCGACTGAATGCGTAAGCCAGGGGTTTGGTGGATTCTCTACGTAATGCATAACCCGTAATCCTTGAAAATACTAGCGAGACGATCCGGCACGACTCATCATCGATTCTATTGCATGAAAGAGGAGATACACATCGGCGCCATCGGCTTCGGAGAGACAAACATAGTCGTTTGTGATCTCGGTTATTTTGCCTTCGTAAAGGCCGCCCGAAACTGTCTTGATGTTAACTACTTGTCCTTTGAAACGACGAAAGAGATTTTCGATATGCTGATGCATAATTCCTCACATTAGAGCCACTCTTTGGAGTGCGGTGGATTCAATTTGCGGCGACAAGTCGCCGCTGACCAAAGCGGTGACAAGTCACCGCAGTCCAAAGAGTGACGCAAAGTTAAAGGCTACTCATAGCCGTTTGATCCCATGTAACAAAAAAGAAGCGATACTTGTCAGGATCCTCCAACGTAATAAAGCGACCGCCCCACCCTTCATCAACCGGTGCACTGATTTCCGGCAAATGCCGCCGCACTTCTTCGTAGAAAAGATCAACGTCATCAACTCCAACAACGAAATGAACCCCGCGCCCGCGACGCAGCATTGTCTCAAGATGCTGCGCTAGAGTTACCTTTAGGGTGCCAGCCGTCAAAGTTGCCATCGGTGGATCGGCGCTCGAGTTGTCCATTTCGATGCCGAAGCCGAGCACACGCTGATAAAAAACGAGCGACTCTTCAAGACTGTTCACTTCAAGGAACAGACGATCTAAACCACTGAACTTCATTACAAGTCGAAACCACCTGTCAGGAGTAAATAGAACCCGTACGAGCTGATAAGAACAATCAACCAGAACAGGAACTCCTGGAACGTCGTGTGACGTCTAAACCGATTAGATACCGGTAGAGATGCATTTGCGGCCACCATTGCACTGCGGGCCATCAGAACGCCAAAACCGATTACTAAAACAGCGACAATAGCGAGCGGCCACAAAAACCAGAACCACTGAAACCGGACAAGTAACAACAGAAAGATGCCGGCCGATAGACAAAGGCCCGCGCTTAACACGTTGCCAAAAACTCCGACATCGCGAGCAGTTGGCGTAGAGACCGGAACGAACGAAATGTCGGGAGCATGTTTCACTCGACCCGCATCGTACGTATGCCGGCTGTCTGTATCTTTGAGTACACCGTAAGCTTCATTCAAAGATTTCATCCGCTCTTCGCTGCCACCTCGATCCGGGTGATGTTTGTGAGCCTCGCGCTTATAATGCCGATCGATCTCCTCGCGCGTAGCGTCCTCAGAGACACCAAGCACGCGATAATAGTCTTTGCTGGAGTCGATCTGGCTCATGGTACTGGGCTGGATTCTAGGTGCGGGATTTTCGTTTGGCAACGGTCTTAGACAGGATTGCAGGATTACAGGATTACAAGAGAAAGCCAAAGAGAAAGCCGGAGTTATTAGCCCCGCCGACTGTAGTTCACGCTTGTCTTGAATCCTGTAATCCTGCAATCCTGTCTAAGACCTAAGGTGTTTCCCTTCTTCGCGCCTTAAGTCCCGCCAACCCGCCTTGTGTTAACCTACCTTCGATGGCTGCTCAATTCTCCGCGGGCGATGACCTCATTTACCAACTTGAGAGCGGTTTCGGACTCCTCCGTGTCATTGCAATTGACGAGGAGGCGGGTAACATCGTCTGGCATCTGCTCGCTTATGATGAGTTCTTTCCGGACGTAGCAGCGGCTGAACAGGCTTTAGCCGGTGGAACCCGGTTGCCAGTCCTGAAACCTCACATGGCTCTCACAAATCGCGCCTTCGAACGAACCCCTACAGCTAGACTTGGAAATCGACCAGTTACCGACGAAGAACTTGCTGCATATAACAAATGGCTTAATTCAGAGCGGGAAGTATCAGATCGTTCGGCTCTTCTAATGCTGGGAATCAGATAATGAAATTACGACGGGCATGCCGCTCGGAAAGCGGTTCGCTGATATCGCTGCATTCAAATAACCCCTGCATGTGGTTTCAAGTTGCGCGAGCCGTGGTGGCTACGCTGATACTGCTCGCGACTAGTGAAGTGTTCGCTGTTCGACGCGAACGCACCATAACGACATGGCGACCGCTTCACTACTCAGTAAACATCACGCTCAATGACCGGCTTTCACAGATCGTTTCAGCGGAGACAGCAGTTGAAGTTCTTGTGTTGAAGAAACTTGAGACGATTGATTTCGACTTCGGAGATCTAACTACTGATCGAGTGGCAATAGATGACAGTCCCGTTCGCTTCTCTCACAGGAATGGTTCTCTTGTTGTAAGTACGCCAAAACCGTTGAATCCGGGAACCAGAATCACCGTCACGATCGCTTACCATGGTGAACCGAAGGATGGATTGATTCTCACTAAAGATAAAGATGGCCGTCCTTCAGCTATTGGCGACAACTGGCCCAATCGTGTTCATCAGTGGATTCCTTCGTTAGATCATCCTTCGGCTAAGGCGACGGTCACTTTTACCGTAACAACTGCGCCAGGACAGCTGGTGGTAGCTAATGGGACGCTCGATCGAGTTGAAACAGTACCTAACGGTAATCGTATTTGGACCTACAACGAAACAGTTGCCGTCCCTCCGTACTGCATGATCATTGCAGTCGGCGACTTTGCGCGTCTGCAGCCTCTCAGTTCCTCCGGTTATTCGCTCAGTTATTACGTCCCGCGCTCAGATGATGCTGTCGCTGAGAAAGGTTTCAGCTCCGCAGCTCCTGCATTGCAGATGTTTAGTCAATTAGTTGCGCCTTACCCGTATGAAAAGCTCGCCCTCATCGTTGGCGCGACGCGTTTCGGCGGTATGGAAAATTCCAGTGCGATCGTATTCACGCCCACGTTGTTCAATAGAAATGGTAACGCCGATGTGAGTCGGACGTTTGGAATCCCACGCGGCACCGTTTCATTGGTTGCTCATGAAATCGCTCACCAGTGGTTTGGGGATTCTGTAACCGAGTCCACCTGGTCCGATTTGTGGTTAAGTGAGGGGTTCGCGACTTACTTTGCAGGACTGTTTTTGCAAAAGCACGATGGGG
Source organism: Pyrinomonadaceae bacterium (assembly GCA_036559885.1). Classification (GTDB taxonomy): domain Bacteria; phylum Acidobacteriota; class Blastocatellia; order Pyrinomonadales; family Pyrinomonadaceae; genus PSRF01. The sequence continues at coordinate 903 of DATBSH010000386.1, read as the reverse complement.
AAGAAGCATTTCAAAACTACATGCAGTCGGCGGCCGAGAAGTACTTTGCCTACGAGAAAAAAATGCTTACGCCTGTTTTTGATCCGGAAACGGAAGATCTGTTCAAGTTGCTGAACCCGAATAATTATGAGAAGGGTGCATGGATCCTGCACATGCTGCGTTCACGCCTCGGGGATGAGAAGTTCTTTCGAGGAATCCGAACCTACTTTCAAGCTCACAAGAACTCCGTCGCCAGCAGCGAAGATTTGAGAGCAGCTTTGGAACAAGCATCGGCCACGAACCTGCGACCCTTTTTCCGGCGTTGGGTTTATGACAGTGGTCATCCAAAGTATGACGTTACCTGGAGCTGGAATAAGAAGCGGCGCGGGGTAACAATACAGCTGAGCCAGGTGCAGGACGGAGATCTGTTCGAGGATCCGGTTGAAATCCTTCTGGTTGGCCCAAAGAGCAGTCGCACGATAACCATTACGCCTCGAGTCAAACAAACAGTTCAATTTGTTAGTTCAAACGAGCAACCAACTCGTATTCAAATCGACCCGCGCGGCTTGCTGCTAAAAGAAGTGCGAATTAAGGGATGAGGGATAAGGGATGAAGGATGAGGGATGAAGGCTGAGGGATGAAGGATGAGGGATGAAGGATGAAGGATGAAGGATAAACCTCGGACTGTACGAGTCTTCAACCCTCATCCTTCATCCCTCAGCCTTCAACCTCATCCTTCATCCCTCATCCCTCATCCTTCATCCTTCATCCTTCATCCTTGCCTTACGGTCCAAACCTCTGCCTGTATTCAAGCGAGTTGATAAACGCCTTTGCCATCTCTGCATTAATGAAGTTTCCGTTGAAATCGTTCAGTTTCCCCAGCCAGAAATTGAAGCCGCTAAAGTCTGAATCAGGGGCGTCGTT
>DATBSH010000385.1:0-4717 GCA_036559885.1 Pyrinomonadaceae bacterium | reverse complement strand
GGTTTGGCGACTACTCGCAAATTCCGCTGTACGTCTCAAGCGGCGTGCTGCGCAGTTGTGCGGGCCGGCTTGACGATCCCCAATCAGTTGAAGTGCTAATTGAAAGCAGCGACATGGGACATGCCGGTGCGATTCAGCGCGCCAAGAAAGAAAAGGAAGCTCATGTAGTTTGGCTCCAACTGGTTCCAAATACCCTCAGCGGTCGAGCCGGACCTAATGACGATCCCTACAACGTCTACATTGAGTACATTGTCCTCGCTCCAACAACTGCCAAGCAAGTTACCTCCGGAAGAGTTTTTCCGGGAGCCTATCGGAACCGGGGTGTAATTGTTAGTCCGGGCACTTCAGGTATCAACGGTGATTACCAGCTGAACCAGGCGGCTAAAGCAGCGGCCGAAAGAATCCTTGACCATTTCCACCTCGGAAAGATAAACCCGCAGCCCTAATCAGATCCAAGTCTCTCGAATATTACCCTTCGGCATAAAGCGCGTCGATCAACTTTTGATACTTCTGGTCAATTACGCGCCGCTTCACTTTCAAGGTAGGAGTCAACTCGCCGCCGTCGATCGTCAATTCATTTTCCAGCAAAGCCACTTTCTTTATGCGTTCAAACTGGGCGAGGTCCGTCGTGAAACGAGCTATTTGACGTTCGAAGAGATCGATGATTCGCGGGTGTTTGCAGAGTTGAGCGTGGTTACTCACCTTGATGCCCTTAAGTTGAGCGTATGATTCAACGCGCTCCCAATCGGGGACAATGAGCGCAGCGGGAAACTTGCGGCCGTTGCCTACCAGCACCACCTGACTTACAAAACGCGAGCCTTTGATCATCTCCTCAATCGGCTGCGGTGCAATGTATTTCCCGCCGGAAGTCTTGAGGAGTTCCTTCTTGCGATCGGTAATGCGGAGAAATCCGTCTTCATCGATAGTTCCAATGTCGCCCGTTTTGAACCAACCATCCGCAGTGAAGACCGCGCGAGTTTCTTCAGGTCTGTTGTAGTAGCCAAGCATCACATTGGGACCGCGAGCTTCAATCTCACCATCAGCCGCGATCCGGACCTCAACGTTTCTTATTGGCTTTCCTACAGTGCCGACGCGATTGTCTTCCGCCATTCCGGCCGTAAGCACGGGAGAAGTCTCCGTTAAGCCATAGCCCTGCACAATTGTCAGCCCGGCGCCAATGTAAACAAGCCCGAGCTCCTCAGGTAAGGGCGCGCCTCCAGATATCAACAACCGAATACGTCCACCGAGTGCTTCGCGCAGTTTTGAGAAGATAAGCTTATCAGCCACCTTGCGCTCCAATTCGAGGCGGGCAGGGATCTTCATATGGCGAGTCGAGAGTCTTGCGTGTTGTTTTCCGACGCTGACCGCCCAGTTGAGCAGCGCAACGTTGAGCCTGCCTTTCTCCGCCGTCCTCTCTTTCACGCGCTCGAAAATCTTTTCAAAGATCCGCGGAACGCCGACGAAAATGGTCGGCTTCACTTCACGCAGATTTTGTCCAATCGCCTCCAGCGATTCGCCAAAATATGTGGCCATCCCGTGATAGAGATACATGTACATGGCCATTCGCTCGAGTACATGCGACAGCGGCAACACTGACAACGCGCTGTCGTCCCGGGCAAATGTAAGATGGCCGGAGGAATCGATAAGATTTGAAACCAAGTTCGCATGCGTCAGCATCACGCCTTTGGGCTCGCCGGTCGTACCCGAGGTATAGATGATTGTGGCTAGATCGTTTGGTTTGATCAGGTGGGCGCCACTGTCAATGAGGTGGACTTCGTTTTCTTCAATTGTTTGCCCTCGCCTTTCAAGTTCAGCTAATGAAAGGCACCTTGGTTCCTCAACCGAAGCTTCGTCAAAGAAGACCAGATACTCGAGCGCCGGGCACTCTGCGAGGATCTCGCGAAGTTTAAGAAACGTTTCTTCATTCTGAAGCACGAGCACTCGTGCGCCGCAGTCTTTCAAGATGTAGCGAACTTGAGGAGGAGTTAATGTGGGATAGATGGGAACATCAATTGCCGTCGCAAACAAACAGCCCGCATCGGTCAACGTCCATTCAGGCCTGCTCTCGGACAGAATCGCAACGCGGTCTCCTCTTCTTACTCCAAGCGAATACAAACCACCGGCGATACGGCGAGCACGTGTCAGCATCTCGTCTGAAGAAATTGCGATCCAGCGACCGTCGCGCTTGTAATTGATTGTGTCGGGCCTTGGATGAACGCGAGCTACATGCTCAAACAACTCGACGAGCGTGGTTGGCTCATCGGGACTCAATGGCAGACGTTTGGGTGCCTCCAACTCGGACGCCACAACGGAATCCACCTCTGGTGTTAGGCTGGTGGTCGACGTTTCAGTGATTTGATTCACTTCGCGCTAACTCCGTTAAGGAAAATATCGAGCACCTGGTCTGCCATGGGCGCCAACTTGTAGCGCCGTTTGGAAAGAATCCAGTTGGTGGCCATTTCGTCGAGGGCGCCGAAGAGTATTTTCGCGACCACTTTGGCGTTCAGTTCCGCACGAAACACACCGGCGCGCTGGCCTTCTTCAAAAGTGGAACGAATGAGATTGAGGTATTCAGCGAAACCCGCAGCGGAGAATTCCTCCATGAATTTTGTGGAACCGCGTAGTTCGACCTGAAACACAACTGCAAGATCACGGTCGGCGCCGAGTCGCTGAAGGTGCAGCAGCGCTATGCGCCGCAACTTTTCACGTGGGTCATTGATCTGTTCTAGTTGTTTTCTGCCTGCGGCTATCGCTTCTTCCATGCTACGGTCAAAAACTGAATGAAGGATCTCCTCCTTACTTCTGAAGTAGAGATACACGGTGCCATCGGCGACGCCCGCCGCGCTGGCAATATCAGCAACCTTGGAATTGAAATAACCGTTATTAGCGAAGACGCGGATAGCGGCACGGAGTATTGCTTCGCGCTTGTCGGCGACTACGGGACGATCGGCATTAAGTGTTCGAGCGCTTCTCATTCGCTGTTGATTGAGTCCACGATTCAATTTGCCTTCGCAAAACGTGACTGAATGAACAGTCACTCAGTACGTAGCCTACTCTTTAAGTAAGTGTCCGCGCAACAAGTGATCTTGCGCCTCAGTCCTGGGGGGAAGAATCTCTTTCGGCGTGAAGTTCTCTGAACGCTGAGTCGTCTGGGGTCCGATGTTCGTCCTCAATTAGCTCGTCTCTAATCCTGGAGACGTCTCGGGCTCTTAGTAAGAATTCCTGCGTGGGATAGGGAATCTCGATGCTGCGCTCGCGGAAGAGTCGTTCAATGCGATAGTTGATGTCACTCTTTATTTGCGGATGGCGGCTGGGTTCGCGCGTCCAGATGAGCAGACGAAAGTCGAGGGAGTAATCGCCAAATTTCAGAAACTGCACCTTCGGCGGTGGATCATCAAGCACATTCTCGACGTCTTGGGCTGCGAGTAGCAGGGTTTCGGTTACGAGGTTCACATCTGAGGTGGTGGCCACGTTAATCGGTATCGCAATGCGCGCGCGCGGATCACCATATGACCAGTTGATTACCCGCTGGCTAACTAATCTCGAATTTGGAACGATAATAGCGACACGATTGTTGGTATAAATGACTGTCGTTCGTAGTTTGATGCTATGTACATCACCTTCATCCTCGGCAATGGTGATGCGATCTCCCACACGAATAGGTCGCTCGAAAAGCAAAATGAATCCGGAAGCAATGTCTGCCGCGATGTATTGAAGTCCGAAACCTATGCCCACTGATAACGCTGTAAAGACGACCGCCAGTGAGGTCAGATCGAGTTCAAACGCGCCCTTCAGCACGGTCAGTATTGCGATGACAATAAGAAGATAGCGAAGAAGCCGCGCAATGGTGTAGCGCAGGCCGGGATCGATTTTGGTGCGTTTGGTAATACGGCGTTCGAGAAGCGAACTCAACTTCCCCGACAGGAACAACGCCAGCACCAGCAACACCATACCTATCACCAGCCTGGCGGCTGACATTTTCATACTGGGAGAGTCGACGAAACGAAACGTGAGGTAGGACCAGATTTTCCTGAAAATCCCGAAGCCCTCCTGCCAATGGATCGTCGCCGCGAAGAACCTGGCGTTGATTGGGAATAGTGAACTCAATTCAGCTGACTCCAACGGTCAAGCGGGCGCACGCATTGCGTAGATGTATGGACCGGGTTTGAGTTCGGCGGTTAACTATATTAACCGCAGTGCGAAGTCGTCAAAGCCATAATGAAAGCTCGCCACTCAATTGTGCCCTGATGGCGACTCTCGGCATTGTTGAAGTCTGCCTCAGGCTTGGGAGGATGGCCATAGATACCGCCTGAGATACCGCCTCATTCGGCTGACAGGGTTCGAAGAAAGGTTGAAGGAATTAACTCAGGTTCTCAAAACGAAATTTGCTTGCAGCAAGATACTCTTCGACAGTCTCGGCGGCTATCCAACGGCGGTTCAACCTTTCGGCAATCGCCCCAGTGGTGTTAGAGCCCGCAAAGGGATCAAGCACGATGTCACCTTCATCGGTCAGGAACCTCATGAAGAAGTCTGGAAGCGCCGCTGGAAAACGAGCAGGGTGAATCTTAATTCCGGCCTCTTTACATCGGAGAGTGTAATCATCATTCGCGGAATTGTTCCCAAACTTCAAGAACTCATCGGGCGCGTCCTCGAAGACGTTAGGCGGGATCGCGCCTCCGGCATTAATTTTGTCGAAGCTTGACCTAATGTTGTGCCC
>DATBSH010000384.1:0-13859 GCA_036559885.1 Pyrinomonadaceae bacterium | reverse complement strand
CTAAGGGATGCCACGCGCTTGCCGCGTGGAGGTTTACGTTTTACCGAGAATCTGTCATTACCAGTCTCAACCGTGAGACTCCACGCGGCAAGCGCGTGGCATCTCAAAAATCGGTTCACGGCTCTTTCTAGTTGCAAACGTGAAACACCACGCCGCAAGGGCGTGGCATTGTCTAGATTTTTGCAAGAGGCTCTTTAGCTTGTCTGTTAGCCTGAGTGTGAGGCGACACTTCAACAGCTAAGCCTATCAAACACAAAAAAGGCCGGGCGAACCCGGCCTATGACTGAGAGTTTTTGAGAATCTTACGCCTTAGTCGCAAACGTCACGTGCTTATCAATCATTTTGGATATCGACTCTTTGCTGGTCGCACCAACCACACGCTCAACTTCTTTCCCCTCTCGGAACAGAATCAACGTAGGAATACCTTTGATACCGTACCGCTGTGCGGTTGAAGGATTGTCATCGACATTCAGCTTCACCACTGTAGCGGTTTCTCCATAATGTTCAGCGACTGCCGCAACGGTTGGAGCGAGCATGCGACAAGGGGCACACCATTCCGCCCAAAAATCCACTAACACCGGCTTGCCGGCGCTTAATACGTCCTTTTCAAAAGAGCTGTCGCTCACTTCCCTAACGAGTTCACTCATCTTATTTAGCTCCTGACTCCTCTCCTAATCTGTCTACTCTTTACTGCCCCTCGCCTTCGAGGAAATTCTTTAAAAGTCTAGCGCGCGACGGATGACGAAGTTTGCGCAGAGCCTTGGCCTCAATTTGGCGGATGCGCTCGCGAGTCACGTTAAAGTTTTGCCCAACTTCCTCTAACGTTCGCTCATGACCGCCGTTATCGAGTCCGAAGCGTAGACGAATCACTCGTTCTTCACGAGGACTCAATGTTTGCAAAACATCGCCCGCGATCTCCCGCAGGTTCGAAGTGATTACACGCGCTGCCGGACTCTCGCTTGACTTGTCTTCAATCAAATCGCCTAACTGCGAATCGCCGTTCTCACCAATTGGTGTTTCAAGCGAGATCGGATCCTGCATCAGTTTGCGAGCCTTGCGGACTTTATCGACTGAAGTGTCCATCTTCTTTGCTATCTCTTCAGTCGTCGGTTCGCGGCCAAGTTCGCGCACCAACTCTCGCGAAGTGTTCTTCAACTTATTAATCACTTCGATCATGTGCACGGGAATACGAATTGTGCGTGCCTGATCTGCGATGGCGCGGGTGATCGCCTGGCGAATCCACCAAGTCGCATAAGTTGAGAACTTGTAACCACGCCGCCAGTCGAACTTATCGACACCCTTCATCAACCCCAGGTTGCCCTCTTGAATCAGATCGAGGAATTGAAGTCCTCGATTCTGATATTTCTTCGCGATCGAAACCACCAATCGCAGGTTAGCTTCAGTCAGTTCATGCTTAGCCTGGGCAGTTTGTGCCTCACTCACCGCGATCATCTGATGCGAGCGCTTGATCTCCAAAGGAGAAAGATGATGCTCCGCTTCAATCTCCTTCAAACGCTTCTTTGCGGTCGCAATGTGCTTTCTGAATTCCTTCTGCTTCTCGGGCTTCAACCCTTTGCGACGCAACTTGTCGGTGAAAGCTTCGATTTCACGCTCATTGACGCGGCATTCTTTGTGCACAGCGGCGATAGCCGCAATCAACCGTTGCCGCGCGGCTTCCTTCAGATGTAACCCTCGAATCTCCTGGGCGATCTCCAACCGCGTCCGGGCGAGCTTTCGCCGGAAACGGAGAAGCTTCCTGGATCTCTTGCCGCGGCTAACCTTCTGTTCCCCAATGAACTTCTCAAGTTCCTTCAGAACCCGCTTGTATAGCTGGCGAATACGTAGCAGCCCTTCAATCGTCCACTGTAGATACTCTTCACTCCGATCCTCGTGCTCTTCCGTCTCCATCTGATCTGCGAAAGCGACGACGTCACGGATATTCAGCCTTCCGACCTCAAGCTCGTCACCAATTCTGAAGAGTTCAACTACGGCGATCGGCGAGCGGGCAATTGCCTTTTCAGCACGTTTTTGACCGCGTTCAATCCGCTTTGCGATCGATACTTCCTGCTCACGAGTGAGAAGCGGCACTATACCCATTTCGCGCATGTACACGCGAATCGGGTCAGATGTCTTGTCCATCTCACCGGCGGATAAATCGAGCTCGACCTCTTCATTCAGAGCCTCATCGGTTTCGACTGAAGGAGAAGCCTCTTCGATTAACGGCTCCTCAGTCTCTGCCTCGACGCTGGTAGCACGCTCGAGGGTTTGAAGAACTTCATCAATATCCTCGATGGAGACAGCGTCATCGGTCAGCTCTGCGCTGAGGTTAACGAACTCGCCTTTGTTCAGGAGCTCAATACCACTTTGATCTTTCTCAAGCCTGGACAAATTAACTAATCCTTTCTCGCGATCATTAAGCAGTTCGGTAAGCTTTAGCGCGCCGAGCCCGTGCGCTGACGCGAATTTCAGGCACGGAAATCTGCTCTTTCTTGTGATGTTTCTTCTTGTCTAAAGTTGTCTCCCCGCAAGGTTTCAACCGCTGAACAACGTCATTAATCGAGATACCGGCAAGTACCTGTTCCACCGCCGAATCCACTTCTTCCAAAACATCCCCTAAAACGGTCTCAATATTGACACCTACCGGGCAGTCCGGACTGGGTGGTTGGCGGTGGAGGGAGAAAACCCCCTGACATTCCAACGCCCTATATACGTCCAAAAGCGTAGTCTCGGACGGGTTATTTGTCAGACGCGAACCGCCCAAAGACCCTGTTTGCGAGACGACAAGACCCGCCTCTGCCAATTCACAAAGAATCCTTCTAATAACGACCGGATTGGTGTTTACACTCTCGGCAACCTGTTCAGATTTCAGGGGTTCTTCCCCCGACCAGGCCATGAGTGTCAAAACGTGGACGGCGACTGCAAACCGGCTGTTTGTTGACATATTTTAAAGCGGGACGCAACGACCGCATCGGCGACTTTGTAACCATTATAGTTACAGTTTTTCTTTTGTCAATTAGAAAGTCCGCCGACTGGAAATCGGACAGGGGGGCGGCGTGCTGAAGCGACCGTTAGTGTAGGCAATCAGTCCGTCGAGGAGGCGGGGACGAGTATTCCTAATGACTGGATGATCTCAAAAAGCGCATCAACGTCCACCGGTTTAGCCAAAAGTGCGCAATAACCAACTGTCAGCGCATGCTTTCGGTCACTTTCGGAGGCGTATCCGGAGATCGCGATGGCGGGTACGTCACCGAGATGGGGCATATCCCGAATTTTCAGCAGAAGGTCAAAACCGTCAATGTCGGGCATGCCAATGTCAGAAAGGATGACGTGTGGAATCGTCTTTTTCAGAACGGAAATAGCTTCTGCGGCGGTAGTAGCCGTGATGACTTGTGCGCCCTCCTGGATGAAGATCGTTTTCAGGAGCGCGAGCGTATCAGGTGAGTCCTCTACAATAAGGACTTTCAAACCAAACAGAGGATGTTGTTTCTGAACCGCTATCTCAACCGGCGTATGTGCGGCTTTGTCTACCTTCAACTGCAGAATGAACCGGGAACCGTGTCCTTTGCCCGCCGATTCTGCCGCCAGAGAGCCGCCGTGCATTTTCGTCAACGCATGCGCAATGGCTAACCCAAGGCCAAGACCACCATGCAGTCTCGATGTAGATCCGTCAGCTTGCCGGAAACGATCAAACACATGAGGCAAGAACTCAGGATCAATTCCTACTCCGGTATCTTCCACTGTGACACGTGCGTCTGGGCCGTCGACATCAGTCATCACCGTGACCTTGCCACCCGCATCAGTGAACTTGATCGCATTCGATATCAAATTCCAGATGATCTGCTGGAGCCTGACGGGCTCCGCCTGAACAACAATCGGAGCAGACGACAGCCGCACCGTTAAGTCGATATTTCGCGAAGCCGCCGAAGCTAACACTGTATCAACTGCCGCCTTCACCGCAGTGTTTAGATCAGTTGCTTGTGGTTCAAAGTGCAACTTTCCAGTAGCGATGCGGGAGGTGTCGAGAAGGTCGTCAATCAATCGAGACTGCAGCCACGCGTTTCGTTCGATTGCGTCCAACGCCTGCGCTACGCCCGTCGCGTCCAACGTGCCATTTCTAAGTAGCTTGATCCAGCCAACGACTGGGGTCAGAGGCGTGCGAAGTTCGTGAGACAGCGTGGCGAGGAAGACGTCCTTTGCTCGATTCGCCTCCGCGAGTTCTTCATTGAGCGTGCGTAACTCTGCAGTTCGCTCTTCAATCCGGAATTCCAGCTCTCGATTCAGTTGCTCCAGATCAGCCCGAGCCTTCTGCTCAGCCAGCATTAACCGACGGTGTTCCACTCCCCGGCGGATCGTGTGGCGCATACTGTCGATGTCACAAGGTTTGACGAGATAATCGTAAGCGCCTTCCTGAAGCGCGGCGATGGCGGACTCCACCGAGGCAAAACCAGTGAGAACGACTGAGATAATGAAAGGAGAATGCCGCCGAATCTGCGTCAACAGCGACAATCCATCACCACCCTCCATGTGGAGGTCGGTCAGCACCAAATCGTAGTCGCTATTCGTCAGTAACGATGTTGCTTCGTCACCACTCGCAGCTACGTCTACAACGTAACCGTCTTTCTCGAGAATTGCCGCGGTTGTGATTCGCAGATTCTCTTCGTCATCAACAACTAGAATGCGGGCTTCCCCGTTGAGCTGATCTGTACTTGATTCGTTACGGCGTTCTTCGCTGCCGTTGTTTGCCACTTGACTCATGACGTAACGACCTGACTCTCTTCCTTCTCTTCGAGCAGCGGTGAATCTACCTGCAAAGTTATACTGAAGGTTGTGCCGTGACTCTTCTCACTGCTGACGTCGATGCGGCCACCATGTTGACGCACAATGTCGTGCGTGACCCAGAGGCCAAGCCCCGTTCCCTTTTTTCCGGTTGAGAAGAACGGCTCAAAAATCCGCGTCAGATCATCTTCAGCTATACCAACACCGCTGTCGCTTATCTGAATCAATACTGAGGGCTGCAAAGCTTGTTCTAATCGGGTCGTCGAAAGCCGGATTTCTCCTTCGCTTGTGATTGCTTGCTGAGCATTGATGAGCAGGTTGAGGAAAACCTGTCTCAGTTGATCCGCACGGGCACGGACCTTGGGTAGGTTTGGATCCAGGTTTCTAATGAGTCGAATCTTCGACTGCCTCAGTTTCTTTTCCAGGAGTACCAGCGTCTCCTCAAGTAGCTGATTGACATCAATCCAATCTACTTCGCCGGAACGCCGAGCGAATCCGAGCATCTGACGAATGATGTGCGAAACTCTTTCCGTTTCTTTTCTGGCGATTTCAAGAAAGCGCACATTCTTGTTTCCTTCGCTTCCTGCTTGCATCAGGTACAGTGCGTTCTTGATCGCTTCAAGCGGGTTGTTTACTTCGTGCGCGATTGACGCAGCCAATCGACCTACCGCGGCCAGCTTTTCGGATTCGAAGAGTTGCTGCTCGACCCGCCGGCGTTCAAGCTCTCTTATCTCTGTCAGATCATGAAGGATCGAGACTACTGCCGTCACTTGGCCGGTAGCGTCCAGCACTTCACGAGCAGTTATCTCCATCGGTAACGCTCGACCGCCTTCCGGATCGATCAGTTCTATTTCGGCCTGACGCCCAGTTTCAGCCCCTGATGCAAGGCCAGAAATAAATGAAGTCAGCTTTACTGCGTTCGTTCGAACGGCAGCAGCGGCTGAGGGTCGGAATGAGTCGTTCTGCTGGAACAGCAACTCCGCGGGCCGATTGAAGAGGATAAAATTGCCAGCCGAATCACATACCACAATCGGGTGACCTACATTCTCGATAATCAGGTCTAACCGATCGCGCTCGCGGCTCGATTCACTCTCAGCCTCTTGAAGCTTCTGAAAGTTGCGCGCCAGCTCCTCATTAGCCTCACGCAGATCGGTAACATCGCGGAAGATCGAAACCAATCCCAATGGCTCGCCGCGCGCGTTAACTGCAGGAGTAGATATGACTTCGAAGTGGATGTCGGATCCCTCGATTGGATCTACGAGAGTGATGTCGCGTTGAATAACTTCTGATGACGAAACGGTGGCGCTTGAGAGGTAGGCCGAAAAGAGCAGGTCATTCATCTTTAACGCGCGCCGTTTACCTTCACCGGCATTGGCAGAGCCGCTAAAGAGTTCCTCCGCGCGGCGGTTCTGTAAAAGTATCTCATTATCCAGGTCCGTGAGCACGATCGGATCGGCGACCGACTTCATGATGGATTCGATCCACTGTCGTTCTCGTTGTAGCTTTGCGACTGTCGCGGTTAGTCGATCCTGTTGCATCGCGAGCGATGCAACGACCCCGATGCGATCCGCAAACCGCTTCAGGATGGCAAAATTGGAGCCGTGCATCCGGTCTCGGTTTCCGCCAACGTATAAGACTCCTAATCGAGAACCCGGTTCGTACGTCCACTGATCTTCGTGCATACGAAGACCAACGCCTTCGCGCCGTCCCGTCATCTCCGGAATCCCGAACAACGGTATCGCGAGCACGTCGTCCTTCCACAGCATTCTATCGAAAAGCGCACGTGAAGCTTCGTCTTCTATCAGCGATATCCATAAGGGAACTGCCTCGTGAATGACGCGAACGCAGGCGGCACTGGAATCGAGCGGAATTTCTAAACGTGCGGCGGATGTAGGATCGCCTTCGAAACCTGTCGTGGCGCGGATTCGCAAGGCCGCTTCGCGCTCGTTGATGATCGCGATTGCGGCCTGTTGATGACCCAAAACGTTGCTGATTGTTTCTAACGCGAGCTGGAGACGCTCATTGAGTTTCGGCGTGATCAGCATCTGCGTCGTAACTTCGATGAATGCATCGTACTGGCGCAGATATGAATCGAATCCCTCGGGCGCGGGAATCGTCTGGGACGTTGGAACTAGAATCTCTGTTGGCACTTCCCCCATACGAAACGCGAATTAGCGAGTCAGTATATTCTATTACTTCTTCTCAACCTCGGCGGTCACTCGACGCCGCGTCTCACCTTCAATTGGCTCCGCACCTGGGGTTAACGCTGGCCGTGACACCGCTGGCGTCAAACCGACTGCTTCGGCGTATTTGAGATAGGTATCGATCGAAGCGACAACGACCCGAGCTTCAACGGTAATGAGGTCGATGCCGACTAAAGAGATTCGCACCCACGCGTCTACGACGATGCCCTTGTCGAGAACACGATCAAGAACATCGATTAAGCTAGTTCCGCCGGGTGCTCTTTCGACTGCCATTTTGGTTCGGTTCCTTTTTTAGAGTTTTAAAGAGCGGCCCACTACAAGGGCTTGCAGTGCGCCATTCAGTACGAGACGTTAGGGTCGACGTCTACCTTTCGCCTTTCGCGACGTAGTTCTGTCAGCACCTCGGTTACGCACACCCGCTTCGCGTCCTTGGGCAATTACGTTGGCGCCGGCAAGCTTTCTTATCTCCTGCTCCAACTCGAAAAGGCGCTCACGCAATTCGAGGTTTTCAGCCTCAGCGCGCTCGGCCCGCGTCGTCAGATTGGTGTCATAGCGCCACCAATTCAACCCGATCTGCTCGGCTTTATCGATGGAACACACGAGCAGCCGGATTTGTAACGTGAGCAGTTCGACATTGGCCAACGACACCTTAATGTCGCCCGCAATCACGAGACCTTTGTCGAGAATCCGATCGAGAACATCAACGAGGCCCGGGGGACGAGCCGTTATCAGAGTAGACCGCTCGCTGGACACTATCGCCCTCCACTGTTAGGAGACGGCTTCCAGTAAAGAAGCGTTCTGTGCCGCCGTCGTCGTATTGGTCTATCGAGCAAGAAATTCGAGTCAAAACTAAATCAAACGTCCTATGGGACCAAGATCGAGGTTGAGGTCTTCGTCGGCCAGGCCAAACTGCGTCTTTAGTTCCTGTAGCTTGGCCTCCAACCTCATGAGGGCAAGCCCCAACTCTTCAATTTGTTGTGGTGAGAGATCTCCACCTTCCATTCGTCGAACGGCTTGCTTTTCGAGCAGCCTGCGGATGAATTCGATTAGCGTCAGAACAAGTTTCGCAAGACCCTGTTCGACGCTTTCCGCGTCAATATTGATTCGCGACGGGAGACTGTCTGTGACACGGCGGAGCTCTTCCACGAACTCCTCCGCGTGCGAAGTTTCTATCTCTGGTTCAACCGAAAGGGGGTTTTCGGGGGAAAGCCTCATCAGCTTACTCCGAAGTACGTTTTAAACTCAAGGTCAATATTAGCAAAAGTATATGGCGGCCAGGGCCCACTCGTTAAGAAGTGTAGATCGGGCCTTTCCTGACACGCTCGCTCCAAGGCTGACCGGTACAAATCGAGCCGAGACCGTTCGACCAAGCAGGCGGCCGCCAGAACCAGCCTTTGCGAAGGATTCATCTCGAATCGGGCATCCCGAACGTGCGGCAGTACGAAGCTTTTCAACCATGCGCTTATGCCCTCGGCCTGCGCAAGCAACTGTTGGCTTCCCCTGATTTGTTCAGACTTGCTACGGAGAAATGAGGCGCCCACGCCTTCCGCTGCCTCACCTTCCTGCCGGCTTTTGAGAGTCGGTTGAGATGTAGCAGAGTTTTGCCAGATTATCTTGATACTCATCTCCACGCACCCGTGGACTAGTTCAAGATTTTTGGCGAGTGCCTCTTTACGCGACTCGAGATAGGACGTTAGCTGTTCTTCGCTAATGACGGTTCCGAATCGAAACGGTAAGGGTGTCGTTTGCTCAAGAACCGTGGTGACCACTCTTTGGTGGATTAGAACATTCTCTTTTGTTATGGGTGCTGCGTCACCTTCAAGTTGACTCACGACGGCGGCTAAATTCCCAGATGCAAGGGAATAGACTTTCTGATCTGAAAGTCCGGTGATCTGAAGCTGCTCGAGAGCAGAAGCTGTCACCAAGCAGTAGGCATACAACTTCATCGTATTTAGCTTTGGTGCACGTCTTTAAGTCTTTTGCGCGTCTTTTGAGCCTTTGCTTTCCGCGCCTTTGCGTAAGACTTACTTCCTACAAGCATCAAGATTCTTTTTCTTCTTGAGTCGGATTCCTCTCCGCCCGCGCGCGCAAAACCTCGTTGGCAGTTTCGACAGAGCTAACAAGTACGTTGAGCCCAACAAAGATCAGATCGATATCGGCAACCGAGATGGTAATCTCACCTGCGATCACAAGCCCCCGATTTAATACATGATCCAACGTCTCAAGCAGCGACAGATCTGCCTGTTCAAGTTGTTCGACATCGGAGCTGATTAAAACTTGGTCGAACGGAGAGCTCATGACTTACGCAGCTGCGGTGAAGTTGTAAGCGGGCCAGGGCCCGGTTAGTTCAAGTCGGATTCCAGCTTTATTTACATTTTCGGCAATCCGTTCTGCCTCTCGGCGGAAATCATCAAATCGGGAATGGTCAACCAGAAACGCGAACTTCGCTTTCAACTCACCACTTTCTGTTGCCTCGACCTTCAAGACTCGCAGTCGTTTTGCGCCTTTCGTTTTTTTTCCTAGTTTCGCCTCAACGTCATCAATGATTCGTGCAAGCTCGGCTCGAGCCTCATCTGAGCGTAGACCCTGCACTTTCTTCTGCAGCAAATAAGCCTGACCTGGTGAAGCTGTCTGTGCTTGTTCGGAAAGATCGCGCAAGCGTGGACTCAAATCGGTAATCGCTTCCAACAGTTTGTCGCGATCGGAAAATAGATTGACACCCCATTCTTCACAATCGCGAACCCGATCGAGGATCTCTCTAAGCTCAAGACGTTTGTCTGAAAGCATTTGCTTGACGCCATCACGACTGAGGTAAATGGTACCAAAGCGCAAAGGTACGACACTCGTTCTCTTAGCGAAATGTTCGACGACTCTTTCGTGACGCATCGCACGCAAAGCAGTCCAGCTTGGGTCATTCAAATTCTGATTCAAACTCTCTTCGCCATACATCGATAACGGCACTTTGCTCGTGACGGCAGCAACCTCACCGATATCGAGCAGTTCAAGATCGTTGTCGTCCTCAATTGCCGATGGCGTCGTCTCAGCAGCGATCTTCCTCGCGGCTACCGTTTCGGCGATGCAATATACGTAAAGAGCCTCACCGGCCGAATGGCTGTCAGACGCTGTGGGTTGCTGCTCTTGTTCGTTCATCGCTTTGTCGTGCGGACATTCTTGACCGTTGGCCTGGCCGAACGCAACCGTTGTCGTGTAGTCGCGCGTTCACCTCGCGCTTTAGGTAACGATTGCCATGATTCGAAGTGCATTAACAGGTCTTTTCGACCTTGGACCGCGCGCGAATGCTGAGGTGCGACAAACAACTGGGCCGTACCAGCAAACCGCCGTTTGAACTCATTGATATTCGCGAGCTGTTGCAGACGTCTGGCGCGGCAAAATTTGCAGGCGCTTGTGGCCTCGTCTGGCACCACGCCGTTGATCAGTAGGCTTTGCATGGGAACCCGGAGCCGCGTCAGCGAAGACGCCAGGTCAGAAGTTTCTTCAAGGCTCATGCGTTCCGGTATTGCAACGCCGACAAACTCGCATCGTTCAGTATCCGTAAGTAATGACAGGACGCGTTTGATGCTTTTCGATAGCGCGACGAGCTCCTCCGCGATCCGCGTGGCGTGAACAATATGCTGATACTTCAACAGCAGCTTGATGAATGTCCGAACCCATGACAATGCCACCTGCGGCAATTCCAGGAACCGAATCAGGTGGCCCGTCGGCGCTGTATCCAAAACTATAGTGTCGTATTCCTCTCGATCCAACAGGTCGCTGACCGAACCTAGTGCTGCAATCTCATCAATCCCGGGTGGGGTCAATTCAACTAACTCGCGCATTGCTTCACGATCGAATTTGATTTCCAGTTTTGAACCGCCGGCTAATGATGCAAATAACTCGTCGGTCCATGAGCGATAGCGTTGTTTCAAGCTATCAAACCACTTACCGGGATCAACTTCCATCGCATCCAGGTTATGAACTCGAGCTATGCCCTTCTTCAATTCACCGATTCGTTCATTAAAGCTGTCAGACAATGAATGCGCCGGATCCGTTGAGAAAACGAGAACACGGCGCCGTTGACTGCTGGTCGCCAATGCCAGCGCAAACGATGCAGCAGCAGTCGTTTTTCCAACGCCTCCTTTGCCGCCAAAGATAACAATCTTCCGTTCGGGAAAACCGAATCCGCTGTTTGAAACTGCCTGTTGCACTCTCGTAACCGCCTTAGAAGTAGCCTTCTGTGCTGACTTCGGCAAGCTACGATTCGACCAGATGAGTTTTCCAAAATCTCGCAGAGCCGGGACTCCGCGTACTTCTTGTGGCAACAACGGAACGTAATGGAGCCGGAGACCTTTAAACCTTTTCTCGAGTTGAGCTAACCAGGGACGCTGCATCGCAACGCGGCTGCTACAGTAAGAGCATCCTGCGTGCTCTGTCTCAACGCGATTAACGATTAGGTCTGTAATTGGAATGCCTTCCACACTCAGCGTCTCAAAATATCTTTGCGTCTCCTCAACACTCAGCGCTTCAGGAATAGTGACGAGCGTGAAACTCGTGTGCTGTTTGTTCTGCAACATATCCCTGACGCGTTCTATTCTTTCGTTCAAGTCGCCTAGAAACTGATCAACCTCATCCACTGGTGCTCGCCGACGGGTAAAGTGAGCAATTATGTATCGATGTTTGTCGGACATGCGATCCAGAGCGTTCACCATTCGCGTGAATACCTGAGGCAGCCGCAGCAAACGCGTCGTATGACCGGAAGGTGCCGTATCTACGATGATACGATCATATTTTCCTGTACGATGAAGTTCACTCAGCTCAAAGAGCGACATCACTTCATCCAAACCAGGCAACGATAGGTTTAGCAGGTCGCTGATATCTGCTTCATCCAGGAACGTTCCGCGTTCCGCGATCTGGGCCAACAGTCTTCCATGCTGTGCGCGAAAGCGTTCGAGCGCGGCATTCGCATCCATTTCATAAGCAATCAACCTGGCGCCTGATTCATTTGCAACTACGACCGGCTTGTCGCCAATCCGCTTGCCTACACTATCTGCCAACGAGTGGGCCGGGTCTGTCGAGAAGAGGAGGATGGTTTCTTTCGTCTTGGCTTTTTGTAGCAGAAACAATGCAGTAGCTGTCGCTGCCGTCGTTTTACCGACGCCACCTTTACCACCGAAGAATAGATAACGATATGAGGATGGAGATGGACTGTCCGTTAGTGTTCGAGAGTTATTAGCCACACGAATATCAGGCAGTTCTCTGCGTCCTTAGCGTCTCTGCGGGCTCTGCGGTTTTAATGGCTGGACAAAAGTTAACGCAGAGGACACAGAGACGCCGAGGACGCAGAGACAATACGATACAGGGTTGGTGACTGCCCGAAAAGCTTTCCCGGAAAAAAGAACCTACGAACTGCTACGAAGACGAGACTGAGACGGCATAGAACCCAACTGTACTTTCCAAACAATTGGCTACTCTCTTTCGCCCGGCTCCCAGAAATGGGTCTCTTCGTCACCGCCTACTTCAATTACGAATGAGGACGATTCGGCTGTGTGGACCTGATGAAGCAATTCGAGCTGTCGTGTTTTGATTGCACGCAAACGTGAGAAGAGCTCCGCTTCGCGTTCTTTGTATTCGGCCTCACCGATTTCGTCGAGTTCGAGCCGCATCTGCAATTCGATCAACTGTTCTTTGATCAGCGTGTCGTCGTTCAACTCCTGGTCAGCCATCTTTTGGATCTGACTCAGAATGAACTTAAAGCCACTTACTGGTGCGAGCAATATGTCGTCAACGAGAAACATTTGTGGCGACCACTTCAGGAGTTCCCTCGCCGCGCTCCAATTTGAGCCGAATGTGAACGAAATTGTAAGGAGGCCACGGGCCAGTATATCTGAAGGAGAGTTTATCTTCGTATTTCGCAGCGATCTCCTTTACCTTTTGATCGAATTCAGCCTCCCGATTCCGCTCAATTAGAAACGCCGCGTTCATAATCATTCGATCGCCGATGGGCTTGTTCGCACGCGATGCCACGGCTGTGTCTCGCAAAAGTGAATAGACTTCGCGGATGTACGCATCGGCTTGGTCCGTCAACGCTGTCTCAATCAAGCGGCCCAGCTGCATGCGAGCAAAATAGGTTGACCCGGTGGTTCGCGAGGTGATTTGCTCTTTCAGGTGACGGATCTCGTCGTTCATCTCTTCGAGTTCGGCAGTGACTTTGTCGCGATCCCAATTTACCTTCAAGCCAAACTCCACTTTGCCTTGCATCTTCGTCAGCACGTCTCTCAGCGCGTCGTAGGTACCGCGAATTAATTCGATAATGTCGTCGTCAGTTCTAAATAACGCACCGAACGCCATCGGTAGAACCGTAAAATCGCGCATCACCGTTTCATTCACTTGTTCGTGGGCGAAGACGTTTTCACGAGTGGGGTCATAAACGACCAGCGGAGTGTTAGAAACTACCGCCGCTAACCCTTGATGTTGGATCGTGTAGACTTCGTCACCCCGACCACCGATACCCATTGGTCCAAAGGAACGCGGTTCGGACGTTTCTATGATGCAATAGACGTACTTTCCTTCCGGCACAGACTCAGTCACCACTTGTTCTTCTTTTGTCATTGAATTATTCCCTAATCCAGGGCGGGGGATGGCCGACCTTGGAGAGTTACCGGGCAAAGGTTGTGAATGAAATTTCCAGCGCTCGGGAGCCGCCAAACGCCTCGAAGTGCGCTCCAATCATAATCAGTTTAACGACGACGGGACAAGTTTTTCTGTGCGGCAGCGGACAGCTTTGCCTCAAAAGTCGGATCTAGCTCGAGGCAGGAGTGTTTTGGTTCGTGTTGGTTAGTGTGACTTCGTGGATCGTCTCTAGTTTTCTGGACAAAAGGAACG